>NZ_JAAHFV010000329.1:0-7168 GCF_010672755.1 Moorena sp. SIO1F2 | reverse complement strand
TTATAGCATTTATCGAAAAATTAGGTGTCGTCAAGGATTTCATTAAGCTCCTTAACTTGATTGGTAGCAATATCTGCTTCTGATCTGGCAATAAGCTTGTCTAGCTTTCCAGATTTTAGGTCAGATTCTAGCTGCTGGTCCCACCTATTATCGCGCATCATCTAAATAATTTTGTAAGCGGGCTGCCAGCTCTATAATCTCGCTGTTCGGTAATTGTCGAATAGCTGTTTCGATTTCATCAAGGGTTAACATAACTAGTCTGTAAATGATGATTGATACTATCCTATAGCATTTTGAGTTTAAATGTAAACATAGGATTGATGTAAAAAGGGAGTAGGGAGTAGGGAGTAGTAAAAGGGAACAGGTAACAGGGAACAGGAAACAAAAATTATTACAATTAATTTACGATTGCTATAACCCAAAAAAACTAGCTAAATTCTACACAATTTTGAGTATAAATTCTGTTAAAAATTTTAGTTGTAAATAAATGTAAAAACTTTTAATTGCCCCTTGCTTTTTTTCGAGTAGTTATGTATAGTATAGAAAGTGACGACCGATACTAATAACCGCGCTGGTCATAACCATTAATCCACACCAGCGCGGTTTTCCTCCCACCTAAATAGGAGTTACTTCTATGATGCCAAAAATATCACGATCATTAATTCTGGCTTTTCTATCAGCTAGAAGCCTATTCCACATGTCACAGGCTTCTAGCCTATTCCACATGTCACAGGCTTCTAGCCTATTCCACATGTCACAGGCTTCTAGCCTATTCCACGGTACTTGAGCTAATTTTGAATAAAAACTGAATGCTTATGATCAAATCCCTCTAAAGACTCAGGTCAGATATTGCTTTAACTAGAGAAAATGAAATATAATAATTGTTTTATCAAAAACTGCCAGCATCCAGAACAGGAGTCTACCACCGGTGGTTATAGAAATCCCCAAAAGCACTTACGAAGCCAAAACTCAGGAAATTGCCAGAGAACTTCTAGCCGCAACTCGGGAGAAAGGTTCCTTTCTTGCCCAAATGCGAGACCAAATGCGGTGGGATGATAAGTTACTAGCCTGGGCAATGAGTAATCCAGGACTACGGGTGCAGCTATTTCGCTTCATCGATACCCTACCTGCACTGCGTAGCCAAACGGAAGTTGCTCGTCACTTTCAAGAATACCTAGGGGATGAGTCAGTAGAACTGCCTGCTGCCCTGAAGGGAATGCTCAATTTCACCAATCCCGACTCCATACCAGGACAACTGGCAGCCAAAACCATATCTGCTGCTGTAGCCACCCTAGCCCAAAAGTATATTGCTGGGGAAAATCTCAACCAGGCCCTTAAAACCATTAAACGCCTTCGAAACCAGAAGATGGCATTTACCCTAGATTTATTGGGGGAAGCCGTAATTACAGAACCAGAAGCTCAGTCTTACCTAGACCGCTATCTGCAACTGATCGAACAACTCACTGAAGCAGCAAAACAGTGGTCTAAGGTAGAGGAAATTGATGTTGCTGATGGTAAATCCTTGCCATTAGTCCAAGTATCGGTTAAACTGACAGCATTCTACTCTCAATTTGATTCTCTTGATCCTCAGGGTAGCCAAAATCGGGTGTGCGATCGCATCCGCAAATTGCTCCGCCGTGCCAAAGAATTGGGGGCGGCGGTTCATTTTGATATGGAGCAGTATGAGTACAAAGACATTACTTTCTCCATACTCAAAGACTTGTTAATGGAAGAAGAGTTTCGCTCTCGTACCGATATCGGTGTTACCATGCAAGCCTATCTGCGAGAGTCACAACAAGATTGTCAGGACTTGATTGCCTGGGCAAAACAGCGGGGTAATCCAGTAACCATACGCTTGGTGAAAGGAGCCTATTGGGACCAAGAGACGATAACAGCACTCCAAAACCATTGGCCCCAACCAGTATATAACCAGAAAGCCGCCACAGATGCTAATTTTGAGCGTATCACCCAACTGCTGCTAGAAAACCACGAGTACGTCTATAGCGCTATCGGTTCTCATAACGTGCGCTCCCAAGCTTATGCGATCGCAATTGCTGAAAATCTCAATATCCCCCGTCGCTGCTTTGAGATGCAAGTCCTCTACGGTATGGGAGACCAACTCGCCAAAGCCTTAGTCAATCAGGGTCATCGAGTCAGGGTTTATGCACCCTATGGAGAGCTCCTACCAGGAATGGCTTACCTGATTCGACGGCTATTGGAAAATACCGCAAATAGTTCCTTCCTACGACAAAGCTTAGAAGATAGACCCGTAGAGGAATTGATTGCACCACCAAAAGCGTTGCAGGAACAGTTGAATGTTGGCACGTTGAATGTTGAAGGTTTTCAAGACAACCTTCAACCTGCTAACCTTCAACCTGCTAACCTTCAACCAACAAACCTTCAACCTGCTAACCTTCAACCTTCAAACCCCTTCACCAATGCTGCCAATACAGACTATGCTCAGCTAGAAGCCAGAGAAAAAGCTAAACAAGCCTTACTTACCGTTCGCCAACAACTAGGTAAGACCTATTTACCCTTAATCAATGGGGAATATCAGCCTACAACAGACACAGTAGATTCTGTTAATCCCTCTAACCCTAGGGTCGTGATCGGGAAAATTGGATTAATTTCTGTAGAACAAGCAGAATTAGCAATCGAGAAAGCTAAAGCAGTATTTCCCAGTTGGCGACGTACACCAGTAAGCGAACGTGCTGGTATTTTACGTAAAGCAGGAGACTTGATCGAACAACGCCGTGCTGAATTATCAGCCTTGGTCTGTCTGGAAGTTGGGAAACCATTACGGGAAGCGGATGCAGAAGTCTCCGAAGCGATTGACTTCTGTCATTACTACGCATCAGAGATGGAACGGCTAAGGGATGGATATAACTACGACATTGCTGGAGAAACCAATCGCTATGTCTATCAACCCCGAGGTATTGCCCTAGTCATTTCTCCTTGGAACTTCCCCATGGCCATTACTACAGGAATGACTGTAGCAGCCCTAGTGGCTGGGAATTGTACTCTACTCAAACCCGCAGAAAACTCCTCAGTGATTGCCGGGAAAATAGCTGAAATTTTAGTAGAAGCCGGGATACCCAAAGGAGTATTTCAATTCGTTCCAGGCAAAGGCTCAACCGTCGGTGCCCATATGGTCAAGCATCCCGATGTCCATCTAATTGCCTTTACCGGTTCCCAAGAAGTCGGTTGTCGTATCTACGCCGATGCCGCCATTGTGCAACCAGGTCAAAAACATCTCAAGCGAGTCATTGCGGAGATGGGAGGTAAGAATGGCATTATCGTAGATGAAAGTGCTGACCTCGACCAAGCTGTAGCTGGAGTCGTCAAATCAGCATTTGGTTACAGTGGTCAAAAGTGTTCCGCTTGCTCCCGAGTAATTGTGTTAGAGCCAGTGTATGAAAGCTTCCTAAAACGGTTAGTGGAAGCAACGCGATCGCTTAACATTGGGCCAGCAGAAGCACCCAGTACCCAGGTCGGTCCAGTGATAGATGCTACTGCACGCGATCGCATTCGGGAGTACGTTGAAAAAGGACGTCAGGAAGCTAACGTAGCATTAGAAATGCCAGCACCTGAGACCGGATACTTTATTGGTCCAGTTATCTTTAAAGATATCTCCCCCAAGGCCACCATTGCCCAAGAAGAAATCTTTGGTCCAGTAGTAGCAGTAATGGCCGCAAAGAATTTCCAAGAAGCCCTTGATATAGCCAACAGTACCAACTATGGGCTCACCGGAGGCTTATATTCTCGCACTCCATCCCATATAGAACAAGCCTCAGCCGAGCTTGAGGTCGGTAATCTATATATCAACCGCAATATTACCGGATCCATAGTATCACGGCAACCGTTTGGTGGGTTCAAGATGTCTGGAGTAGGGTCAAAAGCAGGAGGTCCCGATTATCTAGTCCAATTCCTCGAACCCCGTACTATTACTGAAAATATCCAGCGACAAGGCTTTGCCCCCATTGAAGGCATGGAATAGTTTCTAGGTAAGCATTTAGCTATCAGCTATCAGCTAATGCTTCACAGGCTAGAAGCCTGTGCCACGCTACTTGAGGTGCTATCAGCTTATGTGCGTCACAGCGTCGTTCGCACAGCGTGGCCAAACGCGCCCCGCGTGGCCTAAAGGCCAAGGCCAAAGCCTGTGCCACAAAGCTGATAGACTTTTCTCGAGACTTTCAATTCTCATTAATTTATCAATATTAAATTCTCCCAAATGAAGTTTATTTTAAGCTGACCGCTGACCGCTGACCGCTGACCGCTTACTTATGAACTTAGTAGGAAATTCCTCGATATCGCTTTTTAGACTTTTTTCGAACAAACCCTTTATCATCGGTCGTTAACTCCGATTCCGGTAACTCCATTAACATAGCTTCCACTTCATAGACAATCCCTCGATATTTTTTTTTAAACACCCGTTTACCATATTGCTTAGTAATTTGCTGACCACTAGGATTCAGGTCGCCCTCAGCTTTTGGTGTATTAGAACTCTTGCAAAAGTAATTTTCTGATAGTGTTTGCGTCAATTCTTCTCCACTGTTCCCTGTTCCCTGTTCCCTGTTTCCGACTTCTGCAAGAAGTGTATTGTTCTGGTCACTGACTGCTGTCTCAGAAACCACTTTCTCCTTGCAAAAGTAATTTTCTGATAGTGTTTGCGTCAAATCTTCTCCACTGTTCCCTGTTCCCTGTTCCCTGTTCCCGACTTCTGCAAGAAGTGTATTGTTCTGGTCACTGACTGCTGTCTCAGAAACCACTTTCTCCTGATCGAGATTACCAGTAGGTACTTTTGGAGTTGCAGGGGAATCAGATTCTGTCGAATTGTGCCAGTCTCCGGGGTTTTGAGTTATGATTGGAGTTTGTGAAGATGTTTCAGATTTTGACAGTGAATCAGGTAAATCTGATACAGGGAGTTGGTTATGATTTGTGGTTGGTTCACCATCAAGAGTGTCAGTAACTCTCCCTTCCGGTTGGGGGCTATTGATTGGTGAAGCAGAAGCTTCATCGGTTAAACTCACCCCTTGTTGCTCAATCCAAACCGTCAGATAATGCGGATTTTCTAAAACTAAATACAGAGGCCGAAATTCCTCAGAGATTTCGCAACTACAAAGCTTTAATGATTTTTGATAAGCATTTGGAGAAATATCAAAACCTCTAGTGAATATTTTATTTTGGAAAATAATTGTAGATTCATCGAGCCACTGAATCTCTTGATTAATCTTTTCTCGATCAATTATTAACATTTGGGTAGTTTACCCCCTACTTGATCTATTTTTGGAAATAGCTGGTGAGATTGTGGCAATTTTGCTCTGGAAGTGTCAACAGAAAAATGTAGTCAATTGCGTCGCAGATTTGGCTACATCCTTGACCCAATATACTTAAAATTTATCTCATTAATGCTGGGATTTTGGGCATCGAGCTGGAGTCTTGCCCAGTCAATTAACGGTTTCACGCCTATGTGGGTAAAGATCAAGTATTTAGGATGGACTAAATCTGGTATACCAATCTATCACAAATAAATTTAATTGTCAACCATAAAATGTAGCTAGTTTTACAATTAACCCAACCTTCCTTGTCTCCTCTTGCAGAAATCCCTACATTTCTGTCTTGGTAATTGGGGCTCTAATCACTATATACTCCGTTCAAATAATTAGTTAAGCAAGTACACAAAACTTTTCCCACTTCCGACTTCCCACTTCTGACTTGCCTACTCCCTACTGCCGCGCAACCCAGGACGAAAGTCCCTCAACCATCTGATTTTCTACAATCAAACTTATAGCATTCGCCAGGGCAGTTAGGACATGAAAAAAGTCTCAAACCTAAATAAGCGCAAGAGTTTGACTTCTGACTTCTGACTTCTGACTTCTGACTTCTGCTATAGACGGTTTTTGAGCCAATTCGTGAGGGAGATAACTGTGATTTCGGTAGCTGGCTCAAGACATGTTGCTCCTGGTAATAAATCCCTCGATATTACTTTTTAGACAGCCGTTTAAGAGATTGCTTAGTAATTTCCTGAAACCTAGGATGCAGGTGGAACTCAGATTCCGGAATCTCTTGCTCCTGATTGAGATTACCAGTAGCTAATTTTGGAGTTGCCGGGGAATAAGATTCTGTGTGATTGTACCAGTATCCAAGGTTTTCAGTAACTATCGAAGCTTCGGAAGCTGAAATATCTTCGGGGAGTGAATCAGGTAAAACTTCCCTAGGAAACTGGTTAGGATTTCTGGATTGTTCACCATCAAAATATCTGGGATTTTCCCCTTTAGCTCTAGCTGCCATTAGTGGTAACGAATCAGTGGATTTAGGTTGAGCACTATTTATTGGTGAACTATAAACTTTGTTAGCTAAACTTACCTCTTCTTGCTCAATCCAAATTGTCAAATAATGCCGATGTTCTACAAGCAAATACAAAGACGAATATTCATCAGATATTTGGGAACGACAAAACTTGAATGCTTTTTGATAAGCCTTTGGGAAAATATCAAACCATTTAGTGAATAGTTTATTCTGGAAAATAATTTTAGATTTATCCAGCAATTCAATTTTTTGAGTGGTTGCTTCTTTATTAATGAGAAACATAACATTGTTTAATTGCTTGACTTGAGTAAACCTGAACTATTGCGTTTCCTAGTAAGCTTGAGGTAAATATAAATTTTATTTATTGCTTCCTGCTCCCTAATCCCTGCTCCCTAAAACTAAAGAGGAAAGTACCTCACCCGATGGAGAACTGCTATAGGGTTTCTAAAGGTGCGCTTGACCCATTAAGAATTAAATTAGCCAAGGTCAAGCGCACCTTGTATTGATGCAGTCGCTCATGGGAGAAACCCCCTTTTGCGGCGCTGCATCGCTAAGTAACTTATGGGCTGAAATTATTACCCAGTAATGATTTTAGCTTGCCGGTTACCCCCCCAGAGGCTCTAGTTAATCATAAATTATAATGGCATCAATTATAATAATGGTATCAATTATAGTATTTTTAAGATAAATTACTGAGGAATACGCGAATTCTCTTAAGAAGATACCCTGATAACAAGTATTTATTTATACAAGTCTGTTAGTATTATTCTTGATTTATCCGTTATTGTTTATGAAATCAATGATAGATATCAGTATCATTACGGTAGTGATATCACCTTTAAGAGAAGTCGCGTATTCA
>NZ_JAAHFV010000328.1:0-7176 GCF_010672755.1 Moorena sp. SIO1F2 | reverse complement strand
TTCAATCAACAAAATAAATATCCTCTATAGATTCTTTTGTTTTTTGTAAATGTTCCAACATTTTAGATTCTCCGATCCATTCATCAAAATCAAAACTATGGACTAATTCATCGTTATTAAAGCGAGTAATAAATTCCGCTGTTGATAATTTGTATTTAGTTTCAAATTCCTGAAGGCGTTGTTCTGTCCTTTGAATTCCTGCTTTAACACTCTGTAATCTTTCTGACAAGGCACTTTGAATAATTCGTTTTAGTGAATCTGGATCTTTTGATCTAATTTTGAGTTCAGCCATCATTTTTTTAAGTTTTTTTTTATTGACGTTAATAAGGTTTATAAGGGAACAGGGAATAACGAATCGCACCCCTATTTCCTACTCCCTACTCCCTATTGAGTTCATTAATCGCATCAGCATAAGCCATTGCTGCTGTTTCCCACTTCGGCAAATTACTACTAATCTCAACTAGTTGTTTTTCTTTCAAACCACCGATTACCTTCTCGGCTGCCTCCCTAGGCTGATCAGGATCAACAGTAATAATGGCAGACCCCCCTGCTTCTAAACCGGCTTGATTCCCTTGAGATACCACCACGAAGCGACCAAATGATGCGGCTTCGGCAATCGGTAGTCCAAATCCCTCCCGGTCAGACAGAAACACTACCGCTGTTGCCTCTCGATACCATTGAGCCAAAATGCGATCGCTTATGTGACCATGATACTGAACCCAAGGCAAGCTCTCAATTGAGTTGAGGAACGCTTCACCGCTAGCTTGGGTGGAAGTATTCATCCCTCCCACTAAATGCAATTCCCAAGGTTCACCACTAAGCTCTCTAAGTTGAGAGGTTAATGCCACAGCTTCCGGTAAACGCTTGGCAGCTGGGTCGATCCGACCTACCGATAACAAGAATGGTCCAGTGGGAGCAGAAATCGAGACGGTCGGTAACTTAGCTAGGGGTGAGTCTACTCCATTCGGAATAGTTTTCAGCTTCTGTTGAAGCCTTGGGTTAGGGCGAAAGTGTAGCAGGTCATTCTCCGTAGCTTTGCTTACCACGATAATCTGCTGGGCAAAACGAATCGAGGCATCCAGGTAAATTAGCGATCGCAAAGCCGTTTTTATGCGATCGCCATACTTATTAGCCGCTTTCCATTCATTGACATCATGAAGCACTGCAATAGTAGGTGGATGCCACGGCAGTACGATCGGGTTAGATAGCCAGACTAGAGCCTCTACTCCTGCTTGAGCACAATACCCATTAAAGCGAGTAGCCACCCAACCATACCGCTTTGCTGGGGAGTAATCCAGCGGTGGTAGGATATTAACACTATCTGCCAACTCCTGTAGGGTAGGGGTATTCTCAAACGCATTCGGAGAAGCCAAGATTTTCACCTTAGTGCCTCGGCTGATCAGTTCCTCAACTAGAGGTGGTAGTAATCGATTGAGATACTGCCCAATCCCTAAGCGAGGACCAAGATAATGGGCAATTAAAGCAACAGACATAACTTATAGCACAGGAAACAGGGAACAGGGAGTCGGGAATCGGGAATCGGGAATCGGGAATCGGGAATCGGGAGTAGGGAGTAGGGAATAGGGAACAGGCAAAAAATCCGTGTGTGTACTCCACTAATATGAAAACCGCTGTAGCTTAGATGTAGGAATAATTTCTAACTTAGTTACAATACCACTAAATAAAATCATAAAGGAACAGGCATTTAGAAAATTTTCCACTTTCCACTCCCGACTCCCGACTCCCGACTCCCGACTCCCTAATCCCAACAATGAACAAAATAATTTCCTGGTATCGATGGGCGATGCAAACAGGGCAGCTACCATTTGCGATAATTTTAACCATAACCATCTACCAACCCTTTGAAGACTTTGTTCTCAACTGGCTCCCCTTACCATCACCGTTAATTTCATTAATACGTTTTGTTCCCGAAATTATCCTTTACATCCTAATGGTAAGGGTAATTTACCTGCGGATCTCCTCTGGTAAAGGTATACGAAAAACCCCCCTTGATATCCTGATTATTGCCTTTTTCCTCGGTACCATGATTTCCATTGTTGTTAACCATGCTGGACTTGCAGGTAGCATTAAAAACTTACGCACTAATTTTCGGTATATCTCCGTTTACTATACTGTTGTTAATATTGACATTTCTATCGAACAGCTTTCTCTATTATTAAAAAGTATTAGACTAGCCAGTTTAATCCAGGCAGGTATAGCCTCCATCCAATACTTCTTACCCGCCAGCATCACTCAGAAACTATTCACCAGGCAAGTCATCCACTCCGGCACAATGGCTGCCAAAAATGCCAGCATTGGCACCTTTGGCGACAGTGCCATCCTTTCAGGATTCCTGATGTTAGCCATTTCAGTATTTATTAGCCATGTCTACACCCACTCTAGTCATCTTATTCCCACTTTCAAAGACTCCGCTAGTATTTTAGTGCTATATTTCGCCAACTTTGCTTCCAAAAAGCGAGCTGGACTGATGATATCTCTACTAATTCCTATTCTAGTATTAGTTCATCTCAAACGTAAAAGAGATACTGCTCTCATCCTCTGGTTTTCTACAGCAATTTTGATAACTGTAGTATTAATTTCCCCATTATTGAATCTTCAAACATCAGCAGCTTCCGTCTCTGAAAATGGTGAAATTCCTGATTTAACTTCCTATTTCTTCTCGATTTTTTCTCCAGATTACTGGCAACACAACTTAGAAGCTCAGCGGGGTTGGGCAGCCAAGACTATTGTTAATGGTTTGATGAATTCAGGAGGCTGGTTTGGCTTTGGTCCAGAGCCTGGTGCCTTACAAAGAGGAATAGAAAATTCCGTGATTCTCTCCCCAGATGAACAACGGCATTTATCCTGGCATGTGGAACTCCTGGAAGATGCCTACTGGTTTGCCTTCCTGGGGTATTTTGGAATTGTTGGTTTGGGGATTTTTTGGCTAATATTGCTACGGCTTTACCAAACCTCTAACTCTCTGATTAAATCCTCTTCATCCCTGGAATACAAATCCCTTGGGGTGATGCTTTGTACGATAATTATTGTTTCTTTCTTTTACACCTTTGTGGAAAGGACATTTAAACTTCGACCCTTTAGTTTTTATTTTTGGTTACTGGCTGGACTAGTAGTTAATTCCTGGTCTGTTCAACAAAGGAGTAGGGAATAGGGAGTAGGGAGTAGGGAGTAGGGAGTAGGGAATAGGGAATAGGGAACAGGGAACAGGGAACAGGGAATAGGGAATAGGGAATAGGGAATAGGGAATAGGGAACAGTATAAAAGAAAGACAAGCATTTTTTTGTTATGCTTAATCCTTAGTGCTGATATACTTATCATACTGTTACCAATTCCCCCATCACCCTATCACCCTATCACCCCATCAGCCCATCATGATTGATCATCAACCAAGAGTGGAACAGATATTTGTAGTAGGAAACTCCCGCAGTGGCACTACTCTGATCGGTCTAATCTTGGGATTAAATTCAGAGGTTTTCACCTTTGAGGAACTCCATTTTTTTGAGCAGTTATGGTCCGAGCAGCATCGGGACTCTTACCTGACTCAGGCAGAAGCAGAACAGCTAGCGGCTCGCCTCCTATCAATTCAGCATAGTGATGTTCTGCGTCCAGGGGATCCCAGTGACTTTAGTGAAGAAGCCAAAGCAATTATTGCCCAGTTTCCGGAGCAAAGGCTAACCTCTGGGGATGTCTTTAAGGTATTTCTGGGATACAAAGCTGCCAAAAACGCTAAGAAGATTCCTTGTGAACAAACTCCGCGCAATGTTTTATACATGGCTGAAATCCTGGAACTTTATCCCGAAAGCCGGATTATTAATATGGTTCGTGACCCCCGAGACGTACTGCTGTCACAAAAATATAAGTGGCGAATCAAATTCCTGGGTGCCAAGAATATTCCTTATCGAGAAGCCTTCCGGTCTTGGTGCAATTATCATCCCTTTACCATCTCAAAACTTTGGAATGCGTCGATTAACGCTGCTGAAAAATTTGCCAATCATCCGCGATGTCGTACGGTGAGATTTGAAGATTTGGTCACAAATCCAGAGCAGACGGTGGAACAAATTTGCCAGTTTCTAGGTCTGGAGTTCCAATCACAAATGTTGGACGTTCCTCAAAATGAGGGCGGTGTCTCATCCCATAAGCAAATCACACCAAAACGTCGGGGAATTGACCCGAATACCACTGGAAAATGGCGGCGTGGGGGACTTTCTGTGACAGAGATTCATATTTGCCAGCAAGTAACCTATACTAACATGCTCAAGCATGGTTACTCCTATGCTTCGATGAAGCCCAACCCCTTGATGTTAGCATTAAGCTGGGCATTTTTACCTGTAAAATTGACCCTAGCTTTGTTAATGAATCTTGACCGAACCCGAAACATTGTAGAAGCGATTCGCAGACGCTTGTAGATGGTAACCCTGCTATTAAGGTCTTGGGTTTTAGGGAGCAGGGAGCAGGGACTTCGGAGCAGGGAGCAGGAGTGTCAAACAGCTTTTAGGAGATGCACCCAACCGGATTTGGTCATGGTGATACCTCTAAGATCTGTTTAATACCTTTAATAAAGACTTGAAAACTGTGGGATGTATTGTCAGTTAAAGATAAATAGGGTGCAATTTTTTTAGAATGGATTCCTGGATAGTATTCCTCAACTAAACCTTTAAGCTCTTGTTTGGCAGAGTTAAGCTGATCGGGGTTACGGTATTTCTTTTTACTTTGTTGTTTACTGAGGCTATTAGGTTTCATGTTATAGGCTTTTTCGACTGCGGCTAAGTTTCCTAAGAACCAGGATTCTAATTCATGGCAGATGATCCGAATCATCACATTATTGGATTTTCCGGCAGTTTGACAAATTTCTAATAGTTCGGATTTGAGTTTTTTGCAATCATGGGAGTCTTGGTCATGGACGATAATGAATCTAGTGTCGGGACTATATTGAAAGGCTTTAATTTTTTTAGTAATAGATTTAAATAAGTCCTGTTTGCCTTGGTGGGGGATACAAAGATAGGTGATTTGATCGGGGATAATTTTCGGTAGGAGTTGATCTAAAACGTTTTTCATGGAGCGTTCTTCTAGCATAAAAATCAGGTCATAACTCATTAGGGGGCAACTCCTTCAAACCAGCCTTGATTCCATAGATAGCCAGGTAAGTCTCCAGCTTCAACTAGATTGACAAGGGTTGGATTATCTTTAGCCCTTGAAAATTTGGTGATCCCATGTTCTTTGGTGAGCCAAAAGATGCTCTCCAGGGGAACGGCATTTAAAAAGTCAGGGGAGTGGGTAGAGACAAAGACCTGGCCACCACGATTGGCATAACTGGCAAATTCTTCGGCGAGTTCATGTAAAAGGCTGGGGTAAAGTTGGTTTTCGGGTTCTTCGACACAGAGCAGGGGGTGAGGCTTAGGATCGAAGAGCAATATTAAATAGGCAAACATTTTCATGGTGCCATCGGAAACATAGCGATCGATAAAGGGGTCTTTAAAAGCTTCATCTTGAAATTTTAGGATTAGTCTGCCGTCTTCAGTATTTTTGGCTTCTACTTTGGAAATGCCGGGGACTCGCTCTTGCATTCGCTGGAGAATTTTCTCGAATATTTCGGGATGTTCTTGATAGATGTATTGGGCTACTAATGCCATATTATCTCCTGTGGGGGAGAGGTGTTCGGCATAGAATGCGTCTTTGCTGCCTCTAGCTTCATTGATATGAAAGTCGGAAACATGCCAGTTTTCGATCAGGGAACGAAAGGCACTGGCGGCTTTGAAGCGTTGGAATTGTCCTAAGCCTTTTATGGCTAAAATGTCGCTGGATTCAAGTTGTTGTTCTTCCCGTTGTAGTTTTGTGTCAGCTTGGTCAAAGTTTTCTTCGTTAAGAATAGCGTATCCTTTTCCTTTTCGAAAGTCTAGGAAATGAAAAGGTTTACCGTGTTCGCCACGTTTATAACGAAGAATTTCTCGTTTTATGAACGGTCGTCTCTTCTCCTGTCCAATGATCAAAATATAGGTAACAAGGCGCTCATTCTCTAGAATTTTCATACGGAACTGAAGTTCTATTTCGATATCTTCTTGCTCTTTCCCTCGGGTGATAACTTCATTGAAACCGCCACGAACTTGGAGAGCTTGACGAATATTATTTTTGAGAGCATCGTGGATAAAACCAAATATGTCAAATAGGGTTGATTTCCCGGTACCGTTTGCACCAACTACAACAAAAAATGCGGGAATATTTTTGATTTCCAGGTTTTCAAATACACGATAGTTTTTAATTTTTATGGTAAGGATTTTCATAGTCTATGATTTACCTAAACAAACATTTAAGGAGCATCCATCCCGGGAGCATGTCAAATTTGTAATTAGGTACATAGATCCCCCCTAACCCCCCTTAAAAAAGGGGGGAATTAGATTGAAAAGTCCCCCTTATTAAGGGGGATAATGGGGGATCTGAATCAGGGATTAACAAAACTGACATGCACCGATCCATCCCTAACTAATCACAAAATCCCCTCGATCGTGGCATCAATTTCTACCAAATTGCGATCCACTTGCTTCAACTCCGCCGCCACCACCCCTAGATTAATCTCCGCTGACTGTTCCCAAGTCTAGCATACAGCCATTACAGCCCAATCAGGTTATCAAGGCTAGCTCTGTTTTTCGTGAGTACTAACCTACCGTTGGATATGTCTATCACGACTTACGCAAAGCCCCCTAAATCCCCCAATTATGATACTGCTGGCGAATTTAACATTTAGAAATATCAGCCTGAAGACAGCAGTCTTTATAGCCCCCCAACCCCCAATTCTGGGGGAGCATGAACTTAAAGTTACCCATCTGCTACTCTTGTGTAAACAAATATTAATTTCGCCAACGGTATCAATTATGGGGGACTTTGACATCATTACCCCCCAAAATTGGGGGGCAGGGGGGCAAAACCAACTAACTTCGTAAGTCCTATCTATGGTGCTTTAGGATCGTCTATCCTGTGATCGAAGGGGAGCATGTTACCTAATTACAAGGGTAACATGCTCCCTACTAAGACGCCTAAGTCTGTTAAAATGTTACTAATTATCAGCTGAATTAATCAGGGAAAAATAATCATGAATATCCTGATTTCTGCTTATGGCTGTTCCCCAGTAAGAGGGTCTGAATATGGTATAGGTTGGAATGT
>NZ_JAAHFV010000327.1:0-7183 GCF_010672755.1 Moorena sp. SIO1F2 | reverse complement strand
TGGCGCCGCGCCGCCCGCTGGGAACGCGAACGCAGCGCGGCGTTCGCCCACGCGCCTGCCGTCTCGATCAACAGCCAGATGAGCAGCAGGCTGGCGCCGATGCCGATGAGCTGGCCAACGGTGAGGTCGGTCGCCCCATCTGTTAAATGGGTTAACCAATCCGTTGCCCCATCTTCAATAGCAGACACTAGCATAAGCATATGCGCTACAGATGGTGCTACTTGAGGTGCCGTCAGCCGTGAGCTAAAAGCTCACGCTACTTGAGGTGCCGTCAGCTTAAAATAAACCTCGTTCGCGTAGCATGCCCATCGCGCAAACAGGATAATTTAATAGTTCGAGATTAATCAGAATTGAAAGTCTGGGGATTTGCGAACAGCTTTGTGGCACAGGCTTCGACGCTGTGACCCATCGCGCATAAGCTGATACGCGACACGCTGATAGCTGAATGCTTACACACTAGCAATCGCCCTATTGCTGGAAATTAGAGATGTCCGGACGGGATGGTTTGATGAAAAGTAAGAGTGTTATAGCACTACGCATTAAGCTTAGGACATTCCTAAACTCAGCAAACTTAGTCATAGCTTACTTCTGACTTCTGACTTCTAACTTCTGACTTGCGCGTAGCGCTATATAAGGGGATAGCTTGGTAAAATTTGGGCAGTATGGTGGTAGAGATCTCAGTAAATAGACTACTTAAGTATTAATTGCAAACAGACTATCTGATCAATTAACACTTCTTAACTAATAATGAATAAACACTATATCTTTTTTACCAGAAGTACTTTACCATTACCCAATGCTGCCCACTTAGTTCATGATGTCAATTCCGCCAATGCTGCTGCTAACCTTGGTTATTCTACTGTTTTAGTCTATCTCCACCCCCCAGAGAAATCCCTAAATCCCTTAGACTGGGTTTATCCCTTTAGGCTCCAACAGCCACCGGAAAACGTGACCAAGTTTTACAGTATTCAGGATCAGCTCAAGGTGGCTCCCCTAGCTATGCCTTGGCCCATTGGTCACATCAAAGGCAAACTGACTAGCCCCAGCACAATCGTTTGTCGTTACTATTTTCCAATTCATATTTTTCCCCATACTCAAATCTTACACACGTTGGATTGGAATTTAGTCAAAACAGCCATCAAGCATGGTATACCAGTCATTTATGAGCGGGAACATTATAAAAAAAGTGACTATGATCAATCCATTGTCCAAAACCCACTTTTTCAAGTCGCAGTCACCGTAGCTGATAATATTCGGGACGATATGATTCGTAGGGGTATGCCCCCAGAAAAGATTATCAAACTCCATAGTGGCTTCAATCAGTCTTTTTTAGTAAGACAACCAGAACAAGCCTCTGAATGGCGCAAAAAACTTTTGGTGGATAACCGCCAAAAGTTAGTGGTCTATTCAGGAGGACTCTATCGCTTCAAAGGGGTAAACTTATTAGTTGATGTTGCTAAGGAATTACCACAGATTCAATTTGTCTTTGCTGGTGGCAATGAATCTCAAGTACAGTCTTATCAGCAGCTAGCTAAAGAAAAACAAGCTAACAATGTTACCTTCTTAGGTTATATTCCCCACCAGCAGCTTCCCAGCTTACTCCAAGCTGCTGATGTTTTGGCTCATCCTCACTGTTCTGGTGAGGCGGCTAGCTTTACCTCTCCTCTGAAGCTCTTTGAGTATATGGCTTCAGGAACTCCGATTGTGGCAACGGAAATTCCTCCGTTGATGGAATTTAAATCGTCCAGTGCTATTGCTGGCTGGTGTCAACCAGATAACCCAGCTCAATTGACTCGTTGCCTCCAGCAGGTATTAGAAACCTATCCCAGAAACGTGAATGGTTATGCTGCTCAAATTGAGTGGGGGAGTCAGTTCTCTTGGGAAAATAGAATGGCCAAAATTATGAGCAATGTAGCAGAATATATGCATCCTATAATATCTGATTAATACGGTTACATTTAGGGTTAAAGTAAGCATTTAGCTATTAGCTAATGGGCTACAGATGGTGCTACTTGAGGTGCTTTTGAATCAAAGAGGTAAGCATTCGTTTAATCTCAGTTAAGTCAAAGCGCTTGTGGCCTGTGCCACAAAGCACCTCAAGTAGCGTGGCCAAGGGCTTTTCACCAGACTTTCAATTCTCATGAATCTCTCAATAATTAAATTATACCCAAAGAGGTTTATGTTAAACTTTTGGCGTAGCGTGAGCCATTCGCGTAGCTTGGCCAACGGCCAAGGCTCACGGCTGAGCACTGATGGCTGAGCACTGATGGCTGACAGAGGAGTACCCACCAGCTCCTGATAAGTGGGTATAAATAAACCCACTTACTGATCTCAATTTCGGTTATGCTTACTAAAAATACTTATAGATCTCGAGAGCTCGAGATCGGGGGATGATATGATGAGGATATCAGCTAAAGAAGAGGAAAGAATAAGACATGACCACATGACCATGTCAGCCTCCTTCACCTGATCGTTTCATGTCTAATCTAAGGACTTTATTAAAAACATTCTAAGATAAGTTTATCAAGGATCAGTTAACTAGATAGACTCATGACAATGCCCAACTTTTTAATCATAGGTGCAGCTAAGGCTGGAACTACTTCAATTTATCGATATCTAAAGCAGCATCCGCAAATCTACATGAGTCCTGCCAAGGAACCTAGGTTTTTTGCTTTTGAAGGTGAAAATTTAGATTTCCGTGGGTTAGGAGATGAAAAAGAAGCTGATTTCATTGTCACTAATCTTGACGCCTATCGTAACCTATTTAAAAAAGTAAATAATCAAGTAGCTATTGGGGAAGCATCTACAAGTTATCTCTACATTGCGAAATCTGTTGAACGCATAAAGTACTACATTACCTAAGGCAAAACTGATCGCCATTATTCGAGATCCAGCATAAAGAGCCTATTCCAACTATTTACATTTAATCAAGCAAGAGCGCGAACCACTGGATTTTGCTGAAGCTCTTGCCCAAGAAGAGGAGCGGATCAAAAATAACTGGTGGTCTTTCTGGTACTATAAACAACGGGGACTTTACTATGTCCAACTAAAGCGTTATTTTGATGCGTTTGACAAAAGCCAGATAAAGGTTTATCTATACGAATATTTGACTAATAATTCTCTAGGTATGCTGAAAGATATGTTTGTTTTTTTGGAGATAGACGATACCTTTACCCCAGATATATCTGAAAAAGTTAGGCAAGCTCCTCGCCTTCCCAAGAACAAAGCGTTGGAATCATTTTTGAACCAACCGCACCCAGTTAAATCAATTCTAAGTCCATTGCTTCCTACTGGCCTAAGGGATAAACTAGTTAACAAGATTAGATATTTAAATCGTGGTAAACCTAAGTTAGCACCAGCAGTGCGGAAGCAATTGATTGAATTCTATCGCGAGGATATCCTCCAGCTTCAAGATTTGATTGGTCGGGATATTTCCCAATGGCTAAAGTGTTTAAAATTAAGTGAAGCAGTAAGTTGACAATTAAGTTAAGTAAGTTAAGCTTAAACTAAGCTGATCAAATTATTATCAACTTCAAATTGATGAGTTAGGGAATTAAGCTATGTCCAAAACTATGGACAAAAAAGTTATCGGTATGATAAGTAGCTATAAGGCACTGAAACCCAGTCCTGTTGATTGGCTATGGAAGCAAACCCCTCGTCCTTTGGGGGTTTGGAAAAATATTCAAATGATAGCTACTGCACCTCAACCGGATTTTTTACTGCTATACAACTTTAACGAATTTTATGACATCAAACCAGTTAAACCCAAATTTGGCAATTTTTTTGGGCTAGCTCACAAGCCCCCTGAGCCTAAGGTCGCAGATCTCAAGACTCTCTGGCGGGGAGTGCCGAAAGAACGGATTATTTCTTTGGTGCGGGAACCTCCCTTCCCAGAACGGGAAGAGATCCGAATTAATGAATATAAGCAAGCTCAGGAATACTGTGGCTATGTATGTGGTCCTGATGATTTTGCGCCAATTCCTGACTATATGCCTGCTATTTCATACCACAACAATTCGTTTCGTGAATTGCATGAAATGGGACCACCTGAAAAAGCTCGTTCCTGTTGTTGGATTACTTCCGGTATTGCTCGCACGGCTAATCATCGTCAGCGTTTGGCGTTTTTGAGGCTGTTGAAGGACAGTAATCTAGAATTTGACGTGTATGGACGGGATTTGCCAGACTGGGTAAACGGATATGGAAAAGTAGGGAATAAGTGGAATGCGATGGCTCCTTATTACTACAACCTGGCGATTGAAAACTATGCTGGTAATGATTGGTATGTGAGTGAAAAGTTGTGGGATGCTTTATTAGCCTGGTGCTTACCCATCTACTATGGTGGTTCTGCTGCTGATAAATTATTGCCTCCAGGAAGCTTCTTGAGACTGCCAAGTGAGGATGAAAAGGGCTTAGCTTACATTCAGGAGGTGACGGCTACACCGGATGCGTGGCATGAGGCTCTAGATGCGATCGCAGAAGCACGTCAAATTATTTTACATGAGTTGAATTTACTCAACTTCTTGTCTAAGGTAGTGGAAAAACTGGGGTAAGTCTAGATGAGCACAGGAATTTATACATTGGCTAATGATGTGGTTTACAACCAACTGGTAGCACTGCTCAATAGCATAGAGGTTAATGCTGGGAAAGAGACTCCAGTTTGTGTAATTGCCTACAATGATCAGTTAGACAAGGTCCGTCAAGAAATTGCCACCCGAGATAATGTAACGTTGCTGGATAATCCAGAACTATTTGCCCGTTGGGAAGAGTTTTCCTACCATGTCTGGAAAACTCACCCTGATGCCTTGCAAGAATGGCAGGAAAAAGGCATTAAGACGAAATTCTATCGGGTTGGTGAAAATCATCGTTACTGTGCCTTTGATCCAGAGAGTCCATTTGAAAAATTTATCTATCTCGATGCTGACACTCTGGTGATGGATTCCTTATATTTCGTCTTTAAGCAGTTAGATGAGAGTGATTTTGTGGTTTATGACTTTCAGTATAAAGACCCAGCACATATTTTTAACGTAGCCTCACCGAAGTTACTGGAAGTATTCGATGAATCCCAGATTAATTCAGAAATTTTCTGTTCTGGATTTTATGGGGCTAAGCGGGGATTATTTCCTGAAGAGCAGCGAGAATGGTTAGTTTCTCAGTTAGCTAATGGGGAAGCAGAAGTTCTGTATAAGCGAGCGCCTAACCAATCTGTACTCAACTACATGAGGATGAGGTCTGGGTTATCGATCCATAATTTGGCTCTGAGTTTGCCTAAAGATCAAAGAACAGGCAATTCCGTAACATCTCCTCACTTTGAAGTTCTGGATAATCTACTTTATGATCATGGGAATAGGCTGACTTATCTTCATTACATTGGAATCAAGTCAAAAGTTTTCAATAAACTGTGTGCTGGGGAGAATATCGACTTTCCATACCGGGATATTTTCTTACATTATCGATATTATCATCAACCAGAGAAACGTCCTCGGTTTACTACTAAAGCTAAACCTTACAACCAGCCTCCTAGTTTAACCACTAAAGTATTCAAGAAGTTAGGATTCAGTCGTTGAGGCAAATTTTATGAATCGTGGAATTTACATCACTGCTAATGACCGGGTGATTGAGCAGTCTATTGCGTTACTAAATAGTATCCGCTGCTACGATACCGATACCCCAATTGTTTTGATTCCCTATGATGACAATTATCAAAACGTCGCCCAAATTCTTCAAGAGTCTTATGGGGTAGAGATTTATCCAGATTTGGCGTTTATCGAACGCCTGTCTACTAAGCTACACGAAATTTTCGGGGAGGGATTTTTTGCTAGACCGAATCAGTTCCGGAAACAGGCTTGCTGGTTTGGAACCTTTGATGAATTTATTTATATCGATACCGATATCGTTGTTTTTGAGAAGATAGCGGATACTCTTGACTACCTGGCTGACTATGATTTTATTTGCTGTGATTACCAGCATGTCGGGGGAATTGCCAATGTTTTCACCCCCAAAGTTATTGAAGATAAGATTTTTAGTGAAGCGGAACTGAAGGATATCTTTAATGGGGGGTTTTGGGGAGCCAATAAAAATAAGATTAGTGAAGAAACTTTATATGAAACCTTTGCTGAGTGTGCGGCTAATCCCGAGTATTTTGACTTTTCCCAGAAAACCTCCGATCAGCCGATTATCAACTATATGATATTGAAGCAGATGCACCACCGATTTAATATTGTGCGTAGACCAGGGGGAGCTCCAGGAAATTGGGCAGGTAGTAAACAATTTCAAACCCAAGGAGTACGACTTATTGATCCAAATTTGAATCAACCCCTACAATATCTACACTGGGCTGGTATTCGTATTCAGCCTGGTTGTCCTTACTGGGATATCTGGAAACATTACCGCTATTTGAATGAACCTATGCCAGAGGATGAGTCTTTGCAGACTAAAACTCAGAAGAGCTTATGGGAACAAATTACCAACAAATTACACAAATCACTGAAAAAATAAAGCGGATTTAGTCCTAAAAAGGTGACAAAAAGGGTTAAGGGAATAGTGTTAGATGTCAGTTTGATTTTAATTGACTCACAACTTCCTCTGTAAAGTCCGATGCTGGAGAAGCAGAAGATGTTGAGTCGGTGCTGATTAAACCGAAATCTGACGATAAATAAAGTACTAAGGTGAAGGTTATAGCTAAGATAAGTTTTTCGAACATTTTACACTCCTCTAGTCGCAACGTCATCTAGTAGTAACGTTATTAAGTAGTTACCCCTATCTTCAGTATCCTGATTTTTTTTGGGATCGTAGGTGATCCTGTGGTAATAGGGGTTGTGACAATTGTCATAACCTTAGGTGACGTAAATCATCGACAAAAAGTTTCTTTTGTGCGAATAAAAATAGCTAGAGAGTGGGTTGACTCAGAGATGGGGTGATGGGGTGATCAGGTGATGGGGTGATGGGGTGACGTTAATTGAACAGATTTTGTGACGCATTCCCCCACCTGGCCTACGGCCACGCTGCGCGAACGTTCAGGTCCGGGTCAAGGAACGACAAATTGTGTTATAATTAATTTAGCTTGAGCGGTACGGCAAAGGACAGAACAAGATTCTGAGCAACCTAGAGGCACGACCTCTCAACGCCAGGGAAAACAAACCTATAAATCCTGTGTAGTCGGTTTATATACGTCAGACTCTAGGTA
>NZ_JAAHFV010000326.1:0-7223 GCF_010672755.1 Moorena sp. SIO1F2 | reverse complement strand
TAATGATATTACCCCTACTCCCTACTCCCTACTCCCTACTCCCTACTCCCTACTCCCTACTCCCTACTCCCTATTCCCTAAAATGCGATCGCTAAAATACAGACGATATAAATTACATCTAAAACTACAATCATTCCCATGGCGCTCAACCAGTCCAATACTTTCCAACTTGCGAGTGATAGTAGCATCCAGGCGCACTGGGTTGGTTGTACTAACTAATTGTTTAACAGCGTCCAGCAATTGGGGATGCTCTTGAATACTAGTTAACAGTAAGTACAGATGACTGCCATAAATTCCTGCTTCTGTGGGGGCTAAAGCCAAAAGAGTATCTAGTGTCTTTTCTACTTCTTGGTGATTCTTGAGATAATCAAAAGCTTGGGATAATAAATCAGGATGTCCCCCCACCATTGCCATCAGTTTCGTTACTGAATCCACAGACAAATTCAATCCATAACCCTGGGCAAATCTCTTAACCTGATCAGAATCAAACTCTAGTAAATCTATAGGTAATCCCACATTAAACGGGGACTTATTTATATCTAAATCAATGTAAATTTCCGTAGCATGAGCCACCACCAACCGCAGTTTTTTCCAACTATCGTCAAACTTGCCACTCTCATGCCAACTACGGAGCAAGGGCAGAAACCCTTCAGCAATCTCTTGATGGTGAAACACTCTATCAAGGTCATCCAAACACAACAGTAACGGAGTTTCTAAAGAGTCTAACAAATACTCTTCAAAGTAGGCCGTGCAGTTGTCAATACTGGTAAATAAACTATCATCCCAATAGGTTTCTAACTGATTGGGCAATTTCAGTTTGTTACCAACTTGCCCACAAAAAGACTTTAAAAATATATCTAAGTTAGTGAAAGGGAGCTGATTCATATTTAAATAAACCTTTCCATAACCCTGTTTTGCGCCATGGGCGATAATCTTCTGAATCAGTAAGGTTTTGCCCATCAGTTTCGGTGCTTTAATCCGAATTAATGCTCCCGGTTTGACAATTTCTTGATAACAACGAGCTTCAATGGGGGGGCGCTCAATATATATATCTTGCTCAGCTCTAGATCGAGACGATGAAAAACCGCACTCTTTTAATACTTCTTCAGCCACTAACTCAGGCTTATGGGTATAAACGATTTTAACTAATTCATCACGACAATTATAACCGTTAGCTTCAATATCAAAGTCTTTATATAGATTAGAAATATGCTTTCTTACAGTATTTTTATTATCGACACCTAGCACCTTGTCTTTGATTTCTCTATCTGTCTTGCCACCAACCACCGCCTCCAACACTTGTCGCCTTTTCGGAGGCATGTTCTTGTATTTTTCCTCGAAGGCTTCTTTACTCATCATAGGCGATCGCTCCCTGTGCCGTAGATAGTCCTATAGTTAGTTTAGAGTATTATTGATTAGTGGAGCAAGATTAAGATAATAGTTTCACAAATTTTGTTGATCAGTGAAAAAATAATTACAGAGATCTTCTTCGAGCTTCACCCATGTGAAGTGCCATGAAGTAACCTGAACTTTTTTCCACACTCACCACACTCCACACACTTCCCTACTGCTCCCTGCTGCCTGTTCCCTGCTGCCTTACATAGCTGAAGTTCCCCCAAAGTTTGAACTACTCGAAACCTCAATCCCAAGCTCTGTGGCGTTCCTAGGCTTGTCGGTACTTATTGCTACTGGGTACAGTCTTCTTGAGAATGCTCACAACGTTTAGCTGAAGGGCGTTTGAGCGATTTGGTTCTCAAATAAAAATGCGACCAGTGCCTATAGTTGGATTATATTCCAATTGCAGACATACTTCAAGAACCAACATGGGTACACAATTTTTTTGCTCAATCGCTATATCCCTTATGGGGAGAGCTTTTAACTAGCATAGTAGTACAAATGAACGGGGGAACTTCAGACATAGCAAAAAAAATCGGTCAAGAATTGGTTAACCAAAACTTGACCAATTTTTTTTGTAAGCCATTACAACTACAGCTGACTTGATCAGCGAATGCGCTACGCGCACGCTACGGGAACAGCGAAAGGTTGACTACTGACCACTGACCGCTGACTACTGATCACTGACCACTTACCTCAGCAACTGATCCAAAACAACAACATCCTAACTCAGTAAACTAACCTCCACAAAACAAATTTCACTGATGGTCGCCAGGGGGTCAAACCCTGGCAAATTACTATCCTAGTCTACGTAAAAATAGCGAATCAAAAAAGTCATAATCTCATCAGGCTTCCCCGTAGGCTCGGGAGTGCTCCACTCGTTGGGATAGGCGTATTTAAGGCCATAAAGGGCAATAATTGTCTTCCAAACTTTTTCAGGAGAACCGATCAAGATCAGCTTGACTTGCTTAGGTTGGCGACCAGGGTTTTCTGGGGTGTTCTTGTCATCGGAGTTAGGCGGAATGTTCTTGGTCATGAATCGTGATTCCTGTAAATGGCTCATATTATTAATATATTTATAAATTAATATATTGTCAAGGAATTTAGAATTTTTTTTATTACGAAATATGGATAAATCTTGGGATTAAAATTAATCGTAGGGTGGGCAGTGCTTTCTAGGAATTTTAAAGGTTGTAGTCAGTTAAATCGGCACTGCCCACCAACAGAAAATTAATTGTAAAATAGATTAAAATTAATCGTAGGGTGGGCAGTGCTTCCTAGGAATTTTAAAGGTTGTATTCAGTTAAATCGGCACTGCCCACCAACAGAAAATTAATTGTAAAATAGTAAAATAAATCGTAGGGTGGGCAGTGCTTCCTAGCAATTTCAAAGCTTGTAGTAAATTAAATCGGCACTGCCCACCAACAGAAAATTAATTGTAAAATAGTAAAATAAATCGTAGGGTGGGCAGTAATACAGCGTTTTTCATAACTATTAGGTACACAGGATTTTTTCCCGATTCCCGATTCCCGATTCCCGATTCCCGACTCCCGATTCCCGATTCCCTAGTTTCACGATTGTTTGTCAAGTAGTGAAAAACTAATCATGGATATATTATTCGAGCTTCACCAATAGTAAAAACCGTGAACTAAGTGAAATTTTACACACAAATGCTTAGGCTTAGTTTTGAAAGCCTATAGTTGGAGATAAGAGGGTTACTCAACTAAAGGCTGAATAAATCATGTCTAAACCAAACAAAGAATTTGACCCAGAAACCAGCTACTTGAACGAGCGCATTCGTCAAGCCCAGCTTTCCTTTAACTTGCTTGTCGGGGCTACAATTCTAAGCGGGATTGTAGGTCTAGCAGGCGCAGGATTATTAATGTCCAAACAGCTATCTGATGGAATAGTTACTACCAGTGTGGGATTAGCATCGAATATTGCTTTTGTTAAGCTAGCTAAAGAGGCAAATGATAGGTTGGATGAAGCGATTAGAGAGGCAGAAGAGGAAGATGAAGATGAAGAGTAGTAGGAATAGGGAATAGGGAATAGGGAATAGGGAATAGTGAAACTGTTGATACAAAATTGCAGCTAGGCATCACTTGATTACCTCGTAGATCAACTCACATCATGTCCGGATAATTAGTGATCAAAAACCTTCTCCGATGAAACCTTACTCCTTTACTTCTGCCTTCTGCCTTCTGCCTTCTGCCTTCCTTTCGGCTAGATTAATGCTAGGGTGGGCAGTGCTTGAGACTGCCCACCCTACATGAACGTGATTAACTCGTAGATACACCACCCGATGTCCTGTAGCTGTAAAGCCTAAAGGCAATCTAATTCCAGCGGTATGGGTGAACTTGTCTCTTGGGCAAAGGCTGTATAGAGTTCCCGATTCTGTTGACGCTTCAAGAATTGCCGACCCACATATTCGCCATACACTCTGCCTTGGGTAGCAGACTTAGGCAAAAACTGCTCTAGAGTGAAATCTTGATAATAAATGTGGTGTAGTGCTGTGCGCACCAGATAGGGATAGCCACCTACTAAAGACATCAGCTGCGCCACTTGATCAGCATCCCAATTCAGTCCATAACACCGTGCCAAATCTTGTACCTGTTCCTGAGTAAACTCAGGTAAAGCAATGGGCAGCCCCACATTAAAGGATTCATGGAGATTCAGCCAAGCATCATCTTCTGTGGCATAGACAACCACTAACTTAAGTTTTTGCCAAATATAGCTCCTACGATCTCCATACTTAGCTTTCTCATGCCAGGTGCGCAGTAAACTAAAAAAGTCTGAGGCGATTTCCGGGTATTGAAACACCATATCCACCTCATCTAAGCCCAGTACGAGTGAACTGTCAATTTCAGCCAACAGATAGTTTTCAAAGTAGTCGGTGCTGTTAGATTTGCTGCCCAGAATCTCATCCCAATAATCCGCCAACTGATTCGACAGCCCCAGGCTTTTCCCAACGCTGACACAGAACCACTTTAATAATTTATCCAGGCTGGTGAAGACCTCTCGATTAGCTAGTTTAAAGTTGAGAGTGACTGTGGTATTTCCCTGCCATCGTGCCTGCTCCAGAATCCTGGCCATCAGGGAGGTTTTGCCCATTTGCCTGGGAGCATAAATCCGAATCAAGGCTCCGGGTTGCAAAATGGCATGATATGAGCATGCTTCGATGGGGGGACGCTCTACATAAAAAGGGGAATCTAGAGGAACTTGACCTCCGGGTAATTCCAGGATTGGGGAGCTTGAAATTCTACGGCTGCTCTCCTGTTGCCAATCTCTTGCGATACGTTTGAGGACGACCTGAACGTTTTTTTTGTTGACCTTTGTCCCCAATACTTTAGAGAGCAAGTGCCATAATTTGGCACCAACTGTCTTGACATGGGCACTAGAAAAACAGTAAGTTTCCGCAATTATATCATAAGTGTGATTTTCCCAAGCTCCCCGCAATACATCAATTTGGACTTTATCCAAATGCTGGTCAGTTTTGGCAAACACCAAGCATTGCAAAAGTTCGATTGCTTCTTCAATATGCATTAATTTTTTCAAAAAATTATCAAACTATTCAAGGTATTTTAATTCAAAACTATCTTGAATAGTTTGATCATAAAAAAAAAACAAAATAAAGAGTTAAGTTTAAGGATACTCATCGGCAGCTTTAGTAAAAATTTATAAATAAAGTATACTTCTTTATCAGTAATTCATAAACCAACCTATAACTTTACAAACCCTTGATGAATATCGATTACTTCTTTACAAAAAGCTTATAAAGCTTATCCCTGAATCGTCCTACTTTTTCCTACTGACTTTTCTGCCATTGTTATTTAATTTAGTGAGTAAATTCTTTCACTAAATACAACCCAATAACCATTTTATTTTGGCGGTAAAATTATGGCTAATTCAACTCTCATGACCAAGTCATCAATGGCAATAGCAATAGCAGGATCTATTGTTCAAAATTCAGCCGTTTTACTGGGTGCTACAAGCATGATTTTCCTGTCCCTAGGAACTGCATCAGCACAAGCCGTTACTCTCAGCAATGGTTCCCTAGAAGTCACAATTCGAGAAGACAACGGTGCGATTGATACCGTATTATTTGACCAAATGACATTCTTTGCTAGTGATTTTTTTAACCCAGGAGCTCCTATCTCCGACTTTGGTTTTCAAAACGGGACAAACACATCTACTTTTGTCAGAAACACCACAACAGGTGTTACCCAACAACCCCTAAGTGTTAGTAGCAGCGGTGACTCTGTGTCCGTGACAGGAACATACACTGGAGGGGGTGCTAATGTTGATTTTACCCGCACCTATTCCCTGGTTCCCGATTTTAACGTGTTGAGCATCTCAACTGAATTTGTTAACAATGGTTCAGACGTAGCGCTGCGTTATTTTGACACGTTTGATCCAGACCAGGGTATTGATCAAGGAAACGGCTTCGGCACTTTCAATGATGTGTTGTCACTCTCAACGGATGCTGGATTGGCAACAGTCGGTCAAGCCACAGAACAAGATGGTCTTACAGTAGTCTTGGGGTCACTAGACCCTGATGTGACTGTTGCTTCTGGTAATCCTTTTGCGATATTTAATGGTTTTGATTTGAACAATTTCTTTAATGATCCATTTGATGGTAATGGCGATTTTGTAGACCTGGGAACACATATTGGTATTGAATTACTTCTCGCTGCTGGAGAATCAGGTTCTTTTAAGTACCATCACGCTTATGGACAATCAATAACGGAGGCTCAGGAGCAGTTCATCCTGGCAAAGTCCATTGATGTCCCTGAACCGGCTTCGGTTTTTGGTCTACTAGCAGTAAGTGCAATAGGTGCTGGTTCAGCACTAAAGCGCAAACAGGCCATGAAAGCTTAGAATAGAGCCTTAGATAACTGAATATTACTGATGGGAGAGCGATAGCTAAGAATTACCAAGATGCTTCGCTCTCCTTATTGTTATGGTATGGCTAATGTATCGCTGCAGCTGTTAAATTTTGATCATATCCCCGCCAGACACCAACTAATACTCCTTGAACCTGGACATGTTTTGCCATAACTTCTATGGGGTGGTATTTAGCATTAGAAGGTTTAAGAGTAACTTTATCACCCTTACGATAGAAACGTTTCAAGGTAGTACCATGTCCATCCACCCGTGCCGCTACAATTAGACCATTCTTGATGTCATCGGGATCAGGCACTGGTCGCATAATCACCACATCCCCTTCTGCAATTAGGTCTTCGATCATGCTGTCTCCAGTAACCCGCAGAGCAAAGTTACCTGGTTGATAGAAAAAGCCAGATATATCCAACTCCTCAACTGTGTCGGTGAAAGGTTCCACTAGGCCCCCGGCTGCGATCGCTCCTAATACAGGAACTCCCAAATTACAATGCCGCAGCAGCCTAATCGTCCGGGCTTTTCCTTCAGTCCAATCAATATATCCCTTGCTACGCAAATGTTCCAGCCTACTCTGAATCGGTGCTGGTGAGCGCAAGTTCATTGCTCTCATCATTTGCCGGATCGAAGGGGCATGGTGTGAGATGCGAATATAATTAACCAGCCAATCGTAGAGTTCTTGTTGAGCAGATGTGAGGTTTTCCATAAGACTCTTGACAAAAAATGGTCGTTCTTAGTGATTGCTCTATAGAACATTGGTACTATCAACTATTGTCATTTGTCCAGAGTATTGTTCGGGAGTGGAGGGTGGGAAGTGTGGGAAGTGTGGGAAGTGTGGGGAGGGTGGGGAGATGGGGAGATGGGGAGATGGGGAGATGGGGAGATGGGGAGATGGGGAGATAGGGAGATGGGGAGGGTGGGGAGTGTGGGAA
>NZ_JAAHFV010000325.1:0-7242 GCF_010672755.1 Moorena sp. SIO1F2 | reverse complement strand
TCCTATAAACCGAAATATTCTCACTCTACCTCGTTGTCAATAGCTCAAAAAAAGAAAGACGAAAGACGGAAAGGTATAAGAGAAATGTTGGATGCAGAGGAAAGGGAGTGGAACGCCGAAGATGCGGTAGGGGAATGGGGAAGTATGAGTGCGAAGGTGATGCGCACCTTAGAATCAGGAGTAACCCAACCGGAAAGGGGAAGGAGAGAAATGGGGCTGCAAGGGAAGTTTTCTTTTGGACAGCCGGGAGATAGAACCAGGCAAGGGGCGAATCACGGTGGGCATAAGGTGTTGCAGCCTAAAAGGATGATGGTGCAGCTCAGAGCACAACCGTTGACGGGGGATGAGCTGACTTATGGCGATAGCATGAGGGAATCGAGGAGCCAAAAGGAAAACAAAACGGGCTTGCCTGATCGCCTCAAGGCAGGAATAGAGAACCTCTCGGGCTATTCGATGGATGATGTGAGGGTACATTACAACTCGTCGAAACCTGCACAATTGCAGGCATTGGCGTATGCACAGGGGACGGAGATTCATGTTGGGCCGGGGCAGGAGAAGCATTTGCCCCATGAGGCTTGGCATGTGGTCCAGCAGAAGCAGGGAAGGGTGCAACGGTTAAGAAAGGAAAAAGGAGTGAGAAAAAAAGAGGAAAGACAATTGGAGGAAGAAGCGACAGCGATGGGGTCATTGGTATTAAGGAAGGTAACAAAGGAAGAAAGCCGGGAGTTGGAAACAGAAAAGGAGGAAAAAGGTGGGTGTGAGAAGTCGTTAAGTGTTTTAGGTGTTGGAGTAGCGACCCTTGCGGACGGTGCCATTATTGAACGTGAAAATGAAGCAAGGTTCAACCAGACAAAGGCGGACTTGGGAGTTTGTTACAACCATTACGATCCAAAACCCAAAAAACCGCTCCAAAAAATGACCAGTGACGCAACGGAAGAGGAAGATGTGTTAGATTCGTTAGAATTTACGGTTGTCGTAGAAATGGGTTTGGGATTAAGGAGCGAGGTAGCAGGCGGTCAAGTAAGTGGAACAAAAGCCGCATACAGTATGGATATGAATGTAGCGGTAGCGGAGGCCATGAGCGGCTTACCTAGCAACTGGTCGAATTTATTAAAAGGTACAATCGATTTGTGTTATGGCTATGAGAATAGCTCAAGCAGATCTCTGCTTATAATGGATAGAGCATGGGGTAAATCAGAGGATTATGGCGGTACATTCCCCAAGTGTAACAGTGCTAGTGGGAATGTATTATTCCGCCAAAGTCAGTCCATAGGAAAGGACAAAATGTACAATTGGGTAATCGAAAAAATAAAAGAGATAACCAAGGAAAAATACCCGGAAGCGTAGGATTGATCAAGGTTAGGAGTGCGTACGCAGATCTAGTAGGGTGGGCAAATGGACATGACTCGTGATCAAATTGCCAAACTCTCAGAAGTTGCCCACCCAACCCGACTACCCTAGGGCATGCGATCACCTATGTTGTTGGTTGCGTTCAAGCAAAGTGTTCGCTCTTGTCGGGTGGGCAAATGGACATGATTCGAGATCAATTGGTCAAACATTAATAATTTGCCCACCCTACGCCAACGCCACTACCCCACATTAATAATTTGCACACCCTACTCCCCTGCAAAATCTTCTAAATCGCTAAAATCTAGAACTTGTGGTAAATTACTCCCACAACAACACCCCCAATCGGGTTCATACCTGCCTCGCTCCACCCATTTGTGAAAACTGGAATATTCCCACAAATGAGGACAAGACACCAAACCATGTTTAACCGGATTATAGTGAATATAATCTATATGTCGGTGTAAATCATGGTCATTACGAATGGTATGCTCCCAAAACCGACGTTGCCAGACATTGCTTTCTCGATGCTTACGACGAGAAGCAGAAACATCTACCGAAAATGAGCGTTTTCCCGGTAAAGACCGGGTAAATAATACCTTTAACCGAGACACTCCCATAGAATAATTAGAATCATCCGGTGGTAACGACCAGATAAAATGAAGATGATCCGGTAACACAACGGCTGCAGTGATGTCAAAGGGTTTTTCTGTCCGCATTTTCGCCATGGCCTTCCGTAACCTTATTATATTCTCAACATCTGAAAATAGAGGAATACGGCGATAAGTGACTATTGTCAGAAAAAATACTCCTCCTGGCACATAAGAACGACGATAGTTCGACATATTGAGATATTGATGGTGGCGAGCATCCTCTGTTTCAGTTTAATCCCGATTCAGAGTAGGGTGGGCAAATGGGGATGAGCACGCTGAGTGCGTACGCGGATAAAGTAGGGTGGGCAAATAGTCAGGATATATGATGAAATTGCCTTCGGTACAGAATTTGCCCACCCTACCCGATCGAATTGCGATCTACCCGACTATTGGTTAATGGTTGATGATTTGCCGACCCTACCCCTTGCTTGTAGTAGGGTGGGCAAATAGTCAGGATTGATGATGAAATTGCCTTCGGTATAGTATTTGCCGACCCTACCCGCTCCGAATGCGATCGCACTTGTCGGGTGGGCAAATAGTCAGGATATATGATGAAATTGCCTTCGGTATAGTATTTGCCCACCCTACCCCTACCGAATGCGATCGCACTCTTGTAGTTTGGTGGGCAAATGGTCTTGGGTTCCTGATGAAATTGCCTTCCGTTTAGTATTTGCCCACCCTACCCGCTCCGAATGCGGACGCACTATATTTTAAAATAAGGGAAAACCCCCCATTTCTAGTGGAGAAACCCCTTGGCAACCCTTACCGACATTGGCTTGCCTGATCACAACTGATGCCAATAGTAATCGTCCAGTCATTGCAGGAACTCGAACCTCTGTGCGCCGAATTGCTGGCCTATATAATCAAGGTAACAACGCCGAAGAAATAGCCAGACGATTAAATCACCTAACAATCACTCAAATTTATGCTGCCTTAACGTATTATCATGCTAACCGTCAGGAAATTGACCAAGATATAGCAGCCGAACAAACCGCCTATGAAGAACTCGCCAAACAACATTATCAGGCAACCAAACCCTAAAAATGACACAAATTCGTCTTTATTTAGATGAAGATAGCATGGATAGCGATCTGATAACGGCCTTGCGTCTTCGCAACGTGAATGTTGTCTCGACAGGGGAAGCTCAAATGTTGTCCCGTAGCGATGAAGAACAATTACAATGGGCCTATGACCATCAGCGTGTTATTTATAGCTTTAATGCCCGAGACTTTTATAGAATTCATACTAATTTTATCGAGAAAAAACAAGAGCATTCAGGGATTATTTTAGGGTTTCAAAACTATTCCATTGGTGAACAAATGCGGCGGATTTTAAGGATAATTGCCACGCTCATCAGCAGAAGACATGAAAAATCAAGTAGAATTTTTAAGTGCTTGGGGAGAATAATAGCGTACGCTTCTCCCAACACACCAACCGAGTGCGTTCGCGTAGCGTGGCCTACGGCCAATCGCACTACATTAATCTTGACTAGACTTTAAGTTATACATATAATATATGTATGACATTTGAATATGATCCAAGAATTGCAAAAACCAATTGGCAAAAGCATGGTGTTTCCTTTGCGGAAGCTGAAATGGTGTTTTTCGATCCCCTTGCCATTCATGACATTGATCCAGATTCGATTAGTGAAGAACGTTTCATCGCAGTGGGAATAGGAAACTCTGGATTACCATTGGTCGTTGTATATACCATGCGCGGTGAGGTGATTCGATTAATTTCTGCTCGTCGCGCCACAAAACAGGAGACAAAAGCTTATGAGAAAGGAATATGATTTTTCTAAAGGAAAACGAGGAGCGGTAATTCCTTCTAAAGGAAAAACACGCATTACTATTTATCTCGATGATGATATTCTTGCCAATTTTCGAGAACAGGCCGAAACGGCTGGAATTGGTTATCAGACTCTGATAAATGAGGCTTTAAAAAAACATCTCCTACTGCCAAATGAGCAACCTCTCACCCAAGGGGATTTACGCCGTATTCTTCGTGAAGAATTATCAGATAAAGTAGGGTGGGCAAATGGACATGATTGATGATCAATTGGTTAATGGTTGATGATTTGCCCACCCTACGCCTGGGAACAGCGGATCTGGTAACAGTGCGATCGCCGGTTTGGGAAAATGGAAGAGCGATCGGGCCGGGATAATGTCAGTAGTAGTAGGGTGGGCAAATGGACTAGATTGATGATCAATTGGTTAATGGTTGATGATTTGCCCACCCTACCCCACTGAGTGCGTTCGCGTAGCGTGGCCTACGGCCAATCGCACTATAATCTTTGATGAGCGCGGTGGGAGGATGTCAAAGTGCTACAATTTCGATCAATACGGTTTCGCAAAAACAACCCATGACTAAATTAATCCAAGAAACCTTTGAGGAGATCGCACAGCTAAAGGAAGAACAACAAAACGCCCTAGCCATTTATTTACAAAAACACCTCGCGCTTATTTTGCTTCAAGCTGAAAGAGAGAAACGAATTGAAGAGAACACTTATACAATTAACGACTTCAATGAAGAGACCCAACAAGCGATTATAAATATTGAAGAACCAAAAAACTTGACCGTTTGTGCCAATAAAGAATCTCTCTACAATGAACTGGGAATTTAATGCTATCACCTATTTTTGAAAACCGCTTTAATAAAGCGATCGCTGATAAAGTAGGGTGGGCAAATTGACATGATAACTGCTCAGATTGCAAAACTATCGGAATTTGCCCACCCTACCCGACTATTTTGTTGCTTAATTTAGGCTACAGAAGCGTGGCAAAAATATGGAAAAGCTTAAATCCGTTATTGAGAACTTATTAGAGAGAAAAGAACTAGAACCCAAATACAAAGATCATGCCTTAACAGGAAATTGGAGTGGATACCGAGATTGTCATATCGAACCAGACTGGATTTTAATCTACAAAACCTCTGAAACCAATCTTTTTCTGGTTCGTTCCGGTTCCCATGCAGATTTATTCTAAATGATCATGAATTTGGAAGTGCGTTCGCGAAGCGTGGCCGTAGGCCAATCGCTCTTGTAGTAGGGTGGGCAAATGGACATGATTGATGATGAAATTGCCAAACTATCATTTTTTGCCCACCCTACCCTACGGAATGGGTACTGTAACAGCGGATCTGGGAACAGCAGATCTGGGAACAGGGAACTCAGAAGAGGGAACAGTGCGATCGCGTAGCGTGGCCTACGGCCAATCGCTGATCTTGTCGGGTGGGCAAATGGACATGATTGGTGCTCAAATGGTATTAATTTGATGATTTGCCCACCCTACGCCACATTCATAATTTGCCCACCCTACTCCCTGTTGATTTTGATAAAATAGTAGTAGGGTGGGCAAATGGACATGATTGGTGAGGAAATTGTATTAATTTGATATATTGCCCACCTTACTTGTAGGCGTAGGGTGGGCAAATGGACATGATTGGTGATCAATTGGTATTACTTTGATGATTTGCCCACCCTACTCAGGTCGCGATCGCACTACCCCGATGTAAGTTAGGCAAATGGACATGATTGGTGATGAAATAGTATTAATTTGATATATTGCCCACCCTACTCAGGTTGTAGGGTGGGCAAATGGACATGATTGGTGATCAATTGGTATTACTAGGATAATTTGCCCACCCTACTAGAGTAGCGATCGCTACCCTAGAAGAGACAATGCTGTTTGTGGTGGATCGAGACAATTTACAAAGTCTTTTGGCTAAGCACGAAGAATTAGCTGACCGAATTTCTGAAGAATTATCCAAACGTCAAGAGACATTGGAACGCTTAGGAATAACCGTCAGTGCCACAGAGGAAGACGAAACTCCTTTCGCCGAGATTCGCAAACGTATTAAATCAATTTTTGGTATTTAAAACCGATTCAGTTATTATACCAAAGGGAACAGGGAACAGCGGATCTGGGAACAGGGAGTAGGGAGTAGGGAGTAGGGAAAAGGGAACAAAAATTATCACAATTCATTTAGGATTGGTATAGTCATCAAAACAACTCTCATGAATCAACACAATCAGGATAATCAGTATCTACCACACCCCTCAATTGATGAGTCAGCTCAGCTTCCTAGCTCCTTTGTCGAAGCAGTCACTAGGGTGAAAACCTTTGCTCTGCTGGAAATGGAAAAAGAAACGGAGCGAAAACAGCTTTACTATCATACTTGTGACCATGTTAATGGAGTGCAGCGTAGAGCTGATCGGATTTTCCAAGCCATCAGACCCTATTGGGAAGCCGGTCTGGACAATGATATAGCACCAGACTATCTGAGCAGAATGAAACAGTTAATCGATCTGTGCGCCATTGCTCACGATATGGTGCAAGAGTTTGTCCCTCAAATCCAACCCTATATCTCTAGACGGCGAGAAAGTGGTGTGAGCGAAGCTGCTACAATTACTAAGCTTTTGGATTACATCAAAAATCAGAATGAATGGATAAGTAAGCAAACTCCTAACCATCTGGCCTTGTTTACCGATTCAGATGTACAAATCATTACAGAAGCCATTAACGCTACCATTTGTTACTATGATACTTCAGACAATACCATTTACCAGCCTGACCTCTACTCTTCTGATAAAAACCTATCTCTGGTAGCTCGGATTATTGCTTTGGCTGATTTAGGCACTTTGGGCATGGAAGGGATTGAAGCATTTAACGAGGAAGGCAGTCTGCTATTTCTAGAAGAAAATCCTGATATTATTCCAATAATTTTGAATCACGATCTTCCCGATTCCCAAGCTATCGATAAACAAACGCTTTATGAAAATCTTAGACAACGGCTTCTGAAAAGGACTCGCTTTCAAGTCAATTTTGCTAAGGGACGAATGGCTAGATTGGCTCGTGAACTTAAAGGGTTGACCGCCGAAGCAATTTCGGTTTTAACCCAGGATGTTTTTAAGTATTTGAATCCAGCCATAATTCAATTTCTTGAATTATTAACTCCTACCGCTAATGACACGAAGTTTGAGGAATTGATTGAGTTTTTTAAGCTCGAAAACTATGTAGAAAAGTAGGTGATATCAGCTTAACAACAAGATCAAAAAGGCAATCAATGATAGTGTTGCCGAATCACATCCAAACTACTGAAATCGATTAAAAGTGATCAATAATCGCTCAATAATCAGAAATATCTGTTCGGATACGCTCTAAGGAACTATGCATATCTTTCAACTGTTCTTGAATTGCTAATAACTGACCTTCAAGTCTGGACACTTTGCTAAATTGATTCA
>NZ_JAAHFV010000324.1:0-7261 GCF_010672755.1 Moorena sp. SIO1F2 | reverse complement strand
AAGGCGACCCTCTCCTAAGGTTTCGTCTCTGGCCTTAATCATAAAGTTTTAACCCTTTACGCATAACCGACTAACCATAAAGGCTGCCCTATTCTTGCGGTAACTTCTGACCGTGTCGTTAATAAAGTTTACCCTTGTATCCTCAGCAATAGCTGGAGTTGGTAAGAAGCCCGCGCTGTCGAGTTAGGGCAGCGTCGGGAGTATGTCACTTTAACAGTGGTTTGGGTTTTCCAGTATCGGATGGCTATGCTTGGTTTATGGAATCAGCAACTGCTGAGACTACTACTGAAACTGGATTTGAACCACTGGCGGCCAGGCAACTTATCCTAGGGTTGAGTGGAAACCTGAATGGCTCTGTAGAAGAACTGGATCGGATTCATGGCATAGCCAAGACCTATGACATTGTCAGTCCCTATTCATCCATGATTGTGCTGGTGAATGATGAGCAACGAAGGATGCTCAAAGAAGCAGAAGCGTCGAGCGATCGCTTTGACCGAGAGGTGGAAACTGGGGAAGAACAGTTAAATCAGCCATCTAATGCCTTTAGTGTTTCCGGTGTTCCTGAACCGGAGGTATGGATGTTGATCTTGATCAGTCCGATCGCACTTTTGATTATTAGTAGACGACCAAAAATTACTGTTGACGGTTAATCCTCAATAGTTGTCAATTATATCATCAATTAGCAAGGGCAAAGGTAAGGGTTACTATCCTGTTTACTTTGCCCTTTTTACTTTTTCAGACAACACGAGCCAAAATCTCTCCAGCAACTCGCTCAGCTGATTCCAAAGCTGATTCCATACCAGGAGATGCGATCGCAGTATGTTCACCTCATCCTACCACGATGGTCTACTAGTCATTAGTTTGTAGTGATTATTACATTATTTTATAATTTTAATATTTCATTTTATTGTTTACTATTACAATCCTATCAAATAGTTTAATTTTTATGTACTTGCCATGGTAACAAGAAGACAATTTAGCAAAATTGTTGAGGAATTCTAATCAATTGAACTGAGACACTTCAATGAGTAATAGTCAGTCCACAGGATTGCCTGTTTGGGTACAAGAAAGAGATACAGTTATCGCCAATGATGCTGGGGTTGAATGGCGAGAGGGCAAACGCCCTGATTATGCCGAAACTAATGAATTTCTTAAGAAAGGTAGTAAATTCAATCATCCAGAGGGGTCTTTGGAAGCGATCGCGCAAAACTTAGTTAGAACCTTCGAGATGGAAGCTTCCTATAAAGCTAATCCTGAGCAGTGGTTGTCTATTGTTGCCGACCAGTTTCGGATGACAACTAACGGTGGACCAGAGTACAATGCCCAGACTGTTGCTGATATCGGCACATACAACGTATTTCTTGGAGATACCGAACACTATCGCTCCACAGAGGAAACCTTTGAATCATCCATAGAAATTTTCCATAACGCTTTTCCCAATGGCTTTTTATGGGAACTGATGGAAATACTTTCCGGACCTCCTAATGTCACCTTTAAGTGGCGGCATTGGGGCACGTTTAGCGGTTCCTTTAAAGGTCATGAACCCACAGGAGAAACTATAGAAGTGTTTGGCATCAGTATTGCTCGGGTTACTGAAGACTTGAAGATTGTCTCCTTGGAGCATTTCTTTGATAATAGTTTGTTTCTCAAGCAATTAACATCAGGCTGTCCCTTCCACTCTCAAAATTCAAATAATTCGTAAGCTATCAGCTATCAGCCGTCAGCTATCAGCTGTCAGCTGTCAGCTGACGGCACCTCAAGTAGCACCTCAAGTAGCGCATATGCTTACCAAATGCTATAGCAATTCTACGACTTGTGAGGTACAAATTTCTGGTTTTTAGGGAGCAGGGACTGAGGCCGTTGGCCACGCTACGCGAACGGAGCAGGGAGCAGGTAAGAGTAACCCACCCCTAACCCCTCCCAGGAGGGGAAGTGAGGGAAGAGGTAAAAAATAATGTGTACCTCATAGCTACGAGAAACGCTATAGTCGTTTAAAGTTGAAGGTTTTTTGTTTAAAGTCAACTTTAAACCTTCAACATTAAACCTTCAACATCAAACCTTCAACATCAAACCTTCAACATCAAACCTTCAACATCAAACCTTCAACATCAAACCTTCAACCTTAAACCTTCAACATCAAACCTACCCTACACCGAACCCCTACGGCAAACAACCTTCATGCTGATTAATCACCGTCCTAATTACAGGAATTATAGTAAAAAATGTTCGATTAATGTGGGAATTTTTTTCTATTAGTGAACGCCTTTCCAAGGACTGTAAAACTGAAATAAGTCGTGAATTATAGTCTAAGGTAATACTATCGCGCAATTGTTTAATAGAAATGGGAGTAGGATTTCTAGCTAGATAGGCGATCACCTTCTTCTCTGACTCATCTAACCGATTCAATTGCTCGATTAACATTGCTCTCATTGGCTCAGGAACAATCATTTCCTCCCAACTAAAAAATTCCGATACACTACCAAAAAAAAAGTCTTTAATCGTTGTCACAGCCAGCTTTAATCCTAAGGGATTGCCTCGATAACGTTTAATGAGTTCCATTTCTTGCTCTTGTTCAGACAAACCATTAGCTGCTAATAGTTTCCGAGCATCTTCTGTTGGTAAACCGTTTAGGGTTAATGAACGAGTGGAATAGTTTTTTTTCTCAAGTAACTCCATTTGTAGCGGTGGTTCCCAACTGATTAAGAGCAAACAACTTTGGTGTCTTTCTTGTGCTACTCTTCTAAAAAGTTGACCATAATCCTCATATCCGGCTTGATACTGTCCAACTAAAGTGCCACGGCTTAAAATCTGTTCAGTATCATCGAGTATTACTAAACAGCGATGCTCTCGTAAACACTCTAGAAAGTGAGACATCAGCAGGTTGATGTCTTCTGGTAACTCCGATGACTGGTGGTGAGACAGGAATGGAATCAGTTGTGTCAGCAGTTGCTTCAGGGGTTGGGCAGAAGATAGCGATCGCCAAATAATATAATCAAACTCCTCCTGCATCTCTCGTGCTAGCTTAGCAGCTAACGATGTTTTGCCAACGCCTACTATCCCAAGTATTGCTACCAATTGGCTTCGCTTGAGATTAATCCATTGCTTGAGAGTGTTCAGTTCCCTAGTGCGTCCATAGAATGCAGAAATCTGTGGTGCTTCACCCCAATCTTGGCACTGCTGGGGAGTTTTGTATCCAGCCGCTTCCAGCCATATAGAGATATCTCTCCAACTTTTTAGGGTGTTGGATTTCCGATTAGTTAAGGTTTCCACATACCGATACAAACCTTTAGTGAGTTGAACGCTAAGTGAGCCACAACTCCAATGGAGAGCACCAGCAATTTTTTTGGGAGGATAGCCGCACAGCAAACCTCTTAAGCATGCTTTTTCCACTGGGGTCAATTTGATTTCCCTATTTGTAGCAATGTTTTTTTTATGAGCTAGTTCTGTATACAACTTCTCTAAATTCCACAGCTTGGCTGCTTTGATAAACAGTTCATCTTCAAATCGATTGGTGTTAGATTTCATAGTAGGGAATCCTAATCAAGCTCACGAAATAGCTACCTATCAACTAATAAATTAACTAATCAATAAGGTAGCTATTGGGAGCGTTTACTAGATAGATTTGCCAAACGTAGATGTCCCCGATGCTGATAACGATGCTGTTTTAAAAAATCAGTTTTTGTTACATCTCTACGTAAGCAAATTACCCTGATTACTATCCCTAAATCTAAATTGGGATTTTTTTTTAGCTAAGTTAATCTTACCCTTCGATATCGGTAATTATCAGGTAAATTCGGTTTTATTTAGGTTGAATTTAATTTAATTCCTAAACTAAACACCCCCGATAACCGATTGACTGATAAGTCTAGTTTACTTTATTTGAGAAAATTTGACAGTACCCGTTATGGGTACCATAGCAGTTCTCAATTGGTTGAGGTACCTCACCCTTGGGGTTTTAGGGAGTAGGGAGTCGGGAGTAGGGAGTAGGGAGTCGGGAGTAGGGGTAAGAAAATTAAATTTACCTCATAAGTAGGATTAACGCTATCTATTTGTTTTTATTCGAGCTGGTGCTGCCAAGTAACAAGTCACAATTAACAATTATTAATTATTAATAACTATAGCGATTCTCATAGTAATTAGCTACACACACCGATTTTTTCCCTATTCCCTGTTCCGCTGTTCCCTTTGCTAAGGCTATACTCCTTGACCTAATCCTAAAACCTAATCAACTGCTAATCACCATTAGGTATTTTCTAGCTGCTGCGATCGCTAAGGTGGATTCATACCAAAAAAAAGAGAAAATTAACCATGGCTACGTTAGTAACTGAAACTCAGAAATTATCCAACCTAATTCCCGAATCAGAACTAAATTTAATCAAGTCACTGCCACAATCTATTCAGGACCAGGTAGTTCCTAGCCCCGATTTATCTAAGTCTGCTGGTACACCGATTCAGTTAAATTTGACCCAGATACAACAGTTAGTTCCCAATGATTCAGGCTTACAAAGCTTATCATCGAAATCTATAATATCAGGGCCTTTTAACTTTATTATTGGTACTCCCAATCCTGACTTTTTAATAGGTAGTAACAAGAACGATTTAATTTTAGGACGTGGCGGAAATGACATTATTATAGCACTCGGTGGCAATGACCTTGTGTTTGGTGAAGAGGGAAATGACATTGTTATCGCTGGCTCAGGTAACGATTTTGTGTCTGGCGGCTCAGGTAATGACTTTGTGTTTGGCAGTTCTGGTAATGATATTTTGGATGGTGGCTCTGGTAATGACTCCCTATTCGGCGGAACTGGCAAAAACCATTTCATTGGCAGTAGTGGTAATGATGTCCTGAATGGAGAGGAAGGCAACGATACTGTTGATTACACTGGTCTGGGTCGAGGGATTACTCTTTTACCCACGGGAATCGTTAACAAAAGTGGTCTTGGTCAGGATGAGCTGATCCGAGTGGAGACGATTATTGGGGATGCCGGTCAAGCTAATACAATTGATGCCTCTTCTGCTGGTAGTGGTGCCTCTGTGAACGTAAATCTACAACAGAACAGTTTACAGATTAATGTTGTTAATGGTCCAGTTCTTAATCGCACTGTCCAAAACTTTGTGAATGTCAAGGGTGCTGGTCGCAACGATACCATTATTGGTGATAACAACAGTAATCAACTTACTGGTGGTGCCGGAAGTGACAATATTACTGGTGCCGGTGGTAATGATACCATCGTAGGTGTCGATCCCAACAGTAAAAAGCCAGGTATTAAGGAAATTGATATCTTAACGGGAGGACCTGGTGCTGATAAATTTGTGATTGGAGATAGCAATAATCCTTACTATGTCGGTGGAAAAGGATTTTTAGGTCTGAATGATTACGCTCTAGTTAAGGATTTCCAATCCGGTACGGATAAAATTCAACTCAAAAAAGCCAACTATATCTTTGGATCAAACTTTATCGCTCTCAATAACGGCTTATCTTCTTCTGAGAAAAGTCTTGCTTCAGTGGAACAGATTGCTAAGGATATTGCTGGAGGTAAGAGTAATGGTGTTCAATCTCAGCTCACCACAGGGGATAGTTTGGACTCTGTTCAGATCGTGCCTAATTTTAGCTTTGACATTATTGCTATTGTGTCTGGTGGCTATAACCAAGGGGATCTGATCTTTGTATAACGATTAGTTTGGTGGGCAGTGTCAAGTAATGCGATCGCGCTTCTTGGTGAATCGGTCTGGTTCACTGCCCACCCTACAGACTTAATCCGGTTGGTGGGCAGTGCCAAGCAATGGGCTTTGGCTTGGTGAATCGGTCTGGTTCACTGCCCACCCTACATGAAATTCATAATTTATATACATTAAATTCATAATTTATCCTTCATAATTCATATAGAATTCATATCTCATCCTTCACAATTTATCCTTAATTAAGATTTGATAATTAATCCTTTATAGGACTTGATTTTATGCAGTAAATGAATTACTATTATATTCAGAGAACGAAAAAAGATAAATGGGTGGCAAGTGGAATTCTGCCCCTATCGATAACATAGCTGTTTTGGCGTTATTCAAGGTGCCCTTACTTGCATAGTTTGTGGTTTCCAGAATAAACACGGTGCTTAACACTCCCTAGGGTTTTGGGTTATCCCAAAACTCGATTATAGGTATGGGTAACTTCAAATGGGAGCCTATAGAGTTAATCACCAAGAAATAATCTCCAGGATTATAGATAGGTGGAGTGTGCAAATTTTCGTTCAAAAGTAAACGAATTATTCACAGGACAAACCCATCTAAATTATAGAATCCTTACTCATCAAAGATTTCAAAATTCATCAGGATAAATACTTATCCTATGAATTCCATATGCAGTAGGCATTCCAAAATAAGATGCGTTTACCCTGGGGTGATCGTAGCCAAGAACCCTTAATGGTCTTAATGGGAATTTGACATTTTTGGGCTCCTTTGGATCTCCCCCATCAGGGACTACTAATGCTGCAAACCTTTCTAGGCAAGGAGAAAAGATAAATTTCCTAAAGATTCATGAAAGGGATGCAGTCGGCCAAAGGGGAGGCAGTTTGGAGTCTAAGATTTTGTCAAAGTCTGAGTAATCCACTGCTCATGACCATTAGGTATTGTCTAGATGCTGCGATCGCAACGTTAGGTACATCCAAAAACAAGAGTAAATTCACCATGGCTACGTTAATAGATAAAATTGAGAGCTTACCATCCGGCCTAATTCCAAAATCAGAACTAGAGTCAATCAAGTCACTGCCAAAATCTATCCAGGATCAGGAAGTTCGTAGCCCGATATTACCTTCTAAGAGTCCTATCCTGACTCCGTTAAGTTTCAAGCAGATACAAGATTTAGTTCCCAATGAGTCAGACTTAAAAACTTTCTCATCGACAACTAAAATCTCAGGGCCTTTTAACTTTATTATTGGTACTCCCGATGATGACTTTTTACTGGGTAATGCCAACAACAATTTAATCCTGGGACTTGAGGGAGATGACATCATTATAGGACTTGAGGGCAATGACCTTCTCTTTGGTCAAGAGGGAAATGACATTCTTATCGGCGGCTCAGGTAACGATTTTCTGTTTGGCGGCTCAGGTAATGATGTTCTCTCTGGCGACTCAGGTCACGATTGTCTGTTTGGGGGCTCAGGTGAAGACACTTTGTTTGGGGGCTCAGGTAATGACTCCCTTCTCGGTGGCGATGGTAACGACTCCCTTCTCGGTGGCTCAGATAATGACACTCTATCTGGGA
>NZ_JAAHFV010000323.1:0-7300 GCF_010672755.1 Moorena sp. SIO1F2 | reverse complement strand
ATTAGACGGTTGTAAATCTCTCTACGCAGATTATCCGTAGACTTCGAACTGTGATTAGTTTGAAAGGATGATATCATATCATAGAAGGATTGACTAATATGGGGATGAGTTAACAGCTTAGTTAATGCTATTTTAATGACTTCTAGGAGTTTAATATGACGACCTAGCCTTAAAGCTAGGGATTGGAGGGTTTTATACTCTGATAATGATTGCTCCTGATTCATCAACTGACAAACTTTTTTAACGATATAGAAGTGCTTTCTTAAGGCATATTCGATATCGATATTGCTAATCTGTTGACTAGGGTCTTGGATAATAATGTCGTTATTTTTCCGTTTTTCCGGTTCAGTAATGTGTTGGGTCAGTAGCTTAGCTATTTTATCTAAAAGGACTTGGTTGTTTAAGGTTTCTTGGTAAGATTTGGTGCTACTGACTTGAGACATTCTCAAGACTAGAGGTAATGTGCGATCGCGTAAGCTAATCAGACGACTACGCCAATAAATTCCCGTCTCAACTGGGAGCGTTGTCTGTTGGGAGTTGTCAGCCTTAGCAAATAAGGGGGATTCCGCATCTGCTAGCAGAGACTGGTAGCGCTGGATTTTCTGGTTACGGTCTTTGATTAACCCCAAATCATTACTAATACTTTCATAGGTCGGCATTCCTAACAACGACTCCTGGATTACCTCCCAGACATCAGGCTTTGCCATCTGATTAAACTTTTGGCTGCCAGCAAAATTATCTGGACTGGGATCGATATAAAATAACTTGCGCTCAACTGGATAATAGTCGGCACGATAATACATTTCTTTGATGGTGTAACTGAAAGGCCGATTATCTAGCACCCCTCCATCCACAAAGTGCAATTGATACCCACCCGTTGGAGGGGTTTCCGGTAACTTGCGATTCTTCAGGATTCCCCATTCTACTAACTTGGCATCGACCTGATTGCTAGGATTATCTAACTCAACGGTAACTACAGGGAAAGCAACTGGAAAACACGATGTAATACGACACAGTTTGGCCAGAGCTTGATAGGTATCTTCAACCGTTGAATTGTTTGGGTTAAAATTGGGATTAAAGGGCTCTTTGCGACCTTGACGGTGCTTGAGATGAAAGATAGTGCGGTGGTCTTTAAGATCAATCACCCGTCCGGTATCATCAAAAACGGTATCAACCCGTCCTACAACATCAGTTCCTGTTACAAATAAATCTAATTCATTAAACGAAGATACCCACTCGTCGGAGGGTGCTTTCTTTTTATTAATCTGCCCTTGCTCAAAGGCTTTAGCTAGTGCATCTTGATAGTAGCCCTTGCCATCTAAAATAGATTCCCCATCATTTTTACTTTGACTAATGCTAGGTTTATGCATGAGCTTGCGGATGTTGCCATTTTCCCGCCAAATTTGGGCAAAGTTTTCAAAATCGATAACTTCATCCTGACTACTATTGGTCAAAGCGTAGCTAAGCAGAACCCCATTAATTCCTCCTGCTGAGGTGCCTGAGAGAATATCAACAATAATATCAGAATCAGTAAGAGCTTTAACTAGTTTATAGATACCTCTACCGCGAACTGCATTATAAAATTCGCGGCAAACACCGTTCATATAAATGGCTAGAGAGACTCCACCATAAACCACTAGTCCTAAGCGCAGTTCTCTGCTAAATTCTGGCTTGCGAAAGTTTTGGCTAGACATAATATGGCTCTCCAATTATGGACGTTACCGTTAATTACTGGCTAAATATAGCAATCCGTGTAGGAATTGTGATAATTTTTGATGCCATATTCCCTACTCCCGTTCCCCTCCTGGGAGGGGTTAGGGGTGGGTTCCTGTTCCCTGTTCCCTGTTCCCTGTTCCCTTTGCTATAGTAGTAAGGTGCTCCTGACACAACCTGCGGAAATCATCCCCCCGATGTTCAAAGCTTTGGTATTGGTCAAAGCTAGCACAGGCAGGAGAAAGCAGGACAACACTAGAATTATACTGTTGAGCTAGTTCTGCTGCTCTTGGTACCGCTTTCGCCATAGTTTCCACAATTTCGTAACTGGAATAGCTAGCTTCCTTAAGGCGTGCCGCAAAAGCAGGTGCAGCTTCACCAATGAGTAAGACAACCGCTGCTTTGAGTTTAATGGTCTCAATCCAACTGGTATCATCACCAGCTTTGGCTTCACCACCAGCAATTAGAATAGTGGGTGCAGCTACTGAGGCTAAACCGACTTGAGCCGCATCATAGTTGGTGGCTTTACTATCATTGATGAAGTCTATCCCCTGCCAGGTAATCACCTTTTCTAGGCGATGGGGAACACCAGGAAACTTGGCAATGGCGGATGCGATCGCATTTTTATCAATTCCTGCCAATCGTGCTGTTGCCACTGCCATTAATAAATTTTGTCGATTGTGATCTCCAACCATCTGTAAGGATTTCACTGGCAAGATCGGTTCTGAGTCTGCTATCACCCAGTCATCTTGGATGTAGGCCCAAGGTTTAAAATTCCTGTCCCCCTGACCAGCTGTGATACTAATCCAATAGGCATCGGGCCAATAGTTTACTCCCAAATTACCCAGGTAAGGGTCATCCCCATTGATAACTTGTAACTGGGAGCGACGCAGTAAAGATGCCTTGATGTCATAATAGTTTTCCAGGGTTTTGTGACGGCTGAGGTGGTCAGGAGTCAAGGTTGTCAAGACACCAATACGAGGGGCAAGGTCTTTGGAAGATTCGATTTGGTAACTGCTGATTTCCCCAATTACCCAATCGATTGGGGATGTTTCCTGGGGTTTACCCGTGATTTCTGGTGCTAGGAGGAGTTCGCAAGCGGCATAACCAATGTTACCGCAGGCGGGGGCATGGAAACCAGCTTCTTGAAAAATAGCAGCAATCAGGGAGGTGGTAGTAGTTTTGCCGTTAGTACCAGTAACACCTACCCATGGACAGGATTGGAGATAACGCCAAGCTAGTTCAATTTCCCCTATGGTTTCAATGCCTTGGGTCCTGGCCGCAACTAACACTGGTATATCCCAGGGAACACCAGGACTAACTACAATCAGCTGGGGTAAGTCTGAAGAGTCTAGGGTTAGGGAATAACCCAGTTTAAGATTAATTCCGTCTCTGGCAAGCTGTTGTTGTTGGTGTTGCCAGTCTTCTGGGGTATAACGTACAGCGATGCGTTCAGGGCTAGCAGCATCGCTGAGAGTGACATCCCAACCTTCTTTTCTTAGAAGTCTTGCGGCTGCAAGACCTGAGCGTCCTAATCCAATAACATCAGCCTTAGGCATACTTTGATTGGTAGTGCATCTGATGGTTTGCCGTTTATAACTATAGCAGTTATAGCGGTTTTGAATTGGATAAGTTACTTACTTTTTGGGAGTAGGGAGTAGGGAGTAGGGAGTAGGGGGAATAAATTTGACTTTACTTTATAAGTATTATCAACGCTATAATTCTTTATTACTTGACATTAATAGGACTTAAATATTATCCAAAAATATCGAATATTTTAAAAATAGTTCCTTGCCCAATCTCGCACTGCTCGCCGAATTGCCCGCCTCCCATTAGCCCGATGGCGCTCAATTAAACTAGGAAGCTTTTGAATCGGTAACTCAGGAAAAACCCTACTCTTGGCTTGTTCTACATACTCACCCTCTTGCAGTAAGTAAATTGTTAGTTTGCCAGCATCATAGCACCAGATTTCTGGGACTCCCAAGCGAGAATAGATTGGCAAACGAGGCAGTGATTTACTAGTTACATCAATTTCTAGAGCGAGATCTGGGGGGGGATCTTGGTTGAGATCTAAGTCCAACCTGCCTCGAATCGCCGCTTCATTTTGGATATAAAAACAATTATCTGCTTCTACCCCAGCTAAGCTACTCTCTCGCCGCCAGGTTGTTGACCCCAAACTTTCGTAGTCGAAATCTAGTTCATCTGCCAGCTCCTTAACTAGGTCACCAATAACCTCTTTATAATATTCATGTTCAGCTAAAGGAGTCATAATCTCAAGGGTACCATAATCATAGGCTAAACGAGCAGATCGATGGTCACCTAAATCTAGCAGCAGATTTTCAAACTGTTTCCAGGAAATGTTATGTAAAACAACCCGATCTGCTCTCGGTTTCGTCACTACCATTAGTTTTATCTCCGAAGCTAATAATAGGTCATTTTTTTAGTATAGAATTACTCTCTATAGCAGTTATCAATTGGGTAAGTTACAAAGTGCTGATAACTGCTAAGCATCCTCTCTATCAAGCTGAGAAAAAAATTTTTTGACAGGGATTGTGGACAATTCAATGTTCCAAAAGAACCGCTTCGCGAACGCAATCGCAACCACCAGCTGATTGAGAAGAACTTTGGGATTGCATTTAAAGACTTTAATTATATCAAAAATCAACAAATATCAACAGATGCTGGGTTTAGCACCCCAAAAACTCCAGCAGCTTTAAGCCTGAGGGGAATATGGGGATTTGACCTTGCCATCTGAGCCGAGTAATCTTAACATAAGTTAATGTAATGCAATATTTCTCAACATATTAACTATGGCTACTTCAGAAGAACAACGCAAACAGAAAATCATGGAGCACCTGGAGAAAACTACCCAACTGCCTCAGCAGCAGCCTTCCTTATATTCAGAGGCTAGGAAGCAGCAAATTATGCAGCACATCAAAATGACCCTAGGTTAAGACAAACCCCTAGCTATTACGGAGGGTGGGTGAGGCGCGGGAAAGATTTTGAGCGATTAGCAATCAGTCTTTGAAAGCCCCGTAACCCACCTTCTTCAAAATTCCGCTCCTGACTACTGAGGTATGATGGCGAAGCGAGAATTCTAAACCATGGAAATTCATGACACAGCCCAACAGTCGGTTTTTGAACGAGGCCATTGCTCTATCTGTGATCAGCGTTAGGTCTGGAAAGGGAGGTCCGTTTGGAGCAGTGGTTGTCAAGGATGGAGAGATTATTGCCAAAGCTCATAATCAAGTCACCTCCACGAATGATCCTACGGCACATGCTGAAATTGTAGCTATCCGTGATGCCTGCAAGGTCTTACAGAATTTTCAACTGACCGGTTGCGAACTCTATACTAGCTGTGAGCCATGCCCGATGTGCCTCGGGGCGATCTACTGGGCTAGGCTGGACAAGGTTTACTATGCCAATACTAAAGCTGATGCGGCTCAAATTGGATTTGATGACCAGTTCATTTACGAGGAATTGGACTTGCCCATAAGCGATCGCAAACTTCCAATAATTCAATTGATGCGGGATGAAGCCTTAAGAGCTTTCCAAGAATGGCAAGATAAAACCGATAAGGTAGAGTATTAGTGACATCCTCCTACACCAAATCAAAGATTATGGTGATCGCTTCCAATGAATCACTTCTTCGGCTTCCTGGTTGTTCTCTTACGAGCTTTCGACACTTGCCGGTGCAATTCCCAAAGATGGACCCTCTGCAGGGGTAACTATGGTAACAGCGATCGCATCCCTGTTGATGAATCAATCGGTACGCACGGATACTGCCATGACGGGAGAAATAAACCTCAGTGGTGAAGTACTTCCCATTGGTGGAGTGCGAGAAAAGGTGTTAGCAGCGCACCGGTCTGGTATCACACGAGTGCTATTACCGCAACAGAATCAGAAAGACCTAGTTGACGTGCCGGACGATGTGCGTAACCAAATGGAATTTATTTTATGCGATCGCATTGAACAAGTGTTGGAGAATGCCCTACTCCACCAACAGGAAGTCAAATCTCAGCAAGATTCAGAGGATGGTCATCACAAGATAACTAAACTGTTTCAGATGTTTAGTAATTGAATTAAAGCGATCGCTTACTCCAAGTATCGAACGATTCACGGCTCTACAAGAACAAGTAGCGCGCGCAACAGGTTTCGACTAATGCTGCTGTGGAAAGATTAGACCGAATCTTGGATGATCTGATTCGAGGCCATGGAAAACCAGAAAAGCGATCAGGTAAAAGGTAATTTTGTCAACCCCCTAGCAATTAGATATCTACTCCTATTTATTACCTACCTAGAAACAAATAGAGATTGCTGGTTGAGGTGGAGTCTAGGCTATGGGGTTTAGGGAAATTCAAGGGCGATTTCATATTTCTTTACAAACTGTTACGGATTAAGTCAATCGCCCCCAAAAAAATGTGGAGTATAGGCTGTGAGGTTTAGGGGAATTCAAGGGCTATTTCATATTTCTTTACAAACTCTACCGAATGTAAGTGAATCGTCCCCAAAAAATTTAGATAATATTAAATTTAATAGCTAGGGATTGGTAGATAAAGTAAACTACAGCTATTCAAAGACTATGGTGCCACTATCTTACTAGATGATTGACGAACATTACTCACTACAAGTTACCATTTACAATTCTAACCAATGCTTGGCTTTGAGTTGGTCAAAGATGCTCCGACAACTCTCAAAGCACTTAACTAATTAAATTATCAATTAAATTATCAAAAGTAAACCCTCAACAGTAATAAATCAACCATGGATAATCGTTGCATGATTCCCGTAGTTAGGTCTCCCAAAGACTACCAAGCTTATCGTATTAGTCCCCAGGATAAAAATCGCTTAGCCATTGTCTTCGATCCAGACAGTGCTAATGCTTCAATAACATTTTGTGTAGAGATTTTTGAGCCAGGAGGAAAGACTCCGCTCCATTATCATAAAATTGGAGTAGAAATGTTCTATATCCTCAAGGGTCAAGGATTAGCCAGCTGTGATGGCAAAATCGTTACGCTGCGGACTGGAGATACGTTATTAGTTCCGCCTACAGGAATTCATGAAATTAGAAATACTGGCACTGAGCGTTTGTATACCCTGTGCTGGATGGTGCCTAATGAGGACTTTGCTGAACTAGTTCGCAGTGGTACACCGGTTGAATTCGATGAAGAGGATATGAGAGTGCTTGGGCGTCAAGATGTGTTGGTAGCTTGTTGAAGAATTTATGTTGAATAACTAAATAGCTGGATATCTGGGACTGTTCATCACTTTCTATTTAATAAAATCCCAGAGTAAATCCCAAACCTGTTATTGCTGGATCCGGCCCTCGTTCATCACGGCGACCTTGTCGCCGAGCACGAACGCCTCTTCTTGATCGTGGGTGACGAAGATGGCGGTGATGCCGAGCGCGATCAGAAGCCGGTGCACCTCGCTTCGGATCTCGACCCGCAGGCTGGTGTCGAGGTTGGAGAACGGCTCGTCGAGCAACAACACGTTCGGCCGGGGAGCAAGGGCCCGGGCCAGCGCCACCCGCTGCTGCTGGCCGCCCGACAGGCTGGCCGGCTACGAGGACCGCATGCCGGCCACA
>NZ_JAAHFV010000322.1:0-7311 GCF_010672755.1 Moorena sp. SIO1F2 | reverse complement strand
GTATGAAAAGTTTGTCAAACCAGCCAAGCAAGCTAGTGATATTGCCAACATATCCTTCTCTGGAAAATTTTGGTGGGGTGAAGGCAGAGCTGAGTTTTATGCCAAACAGTTAATGCCACTCATTGATAAGTATAATTGTATGATTCATTTGCTACCAGGACATGTAGGAAATGAAAGAAATGATAATCGGTTCCACGAACGACTGAAAAAATATTTACCTGCTGCTAATTGCCAAATCAACTCATGGAAAAATCCGGAAGAGTTTCTAGCAATCCTCAGGCACATGGATTTTCACATAGGTAATCGCCTGCACTCAATTATACTAGCCGATATCCTTGGCATTGCCAATATTGGAATTGTTAATTCCGAATCAAAAATTAAGCATTACATTGATAAGTCAGAAATGCTACCGACAGCAAGAGTGGTAAATTTTATGGAGCCCTTGTCTATAGAGCAGATAGAAACAGTTTTCAAAAATTACAAAAGACCAGAAGAGTTTATCTGCCAAGAATCGAAAACTGCGAAAGAATGTCTTGAGAAAGTTTTTGCCAATAGATAGTTTTTACTTTATTCAAATACACTAACAACTATTATGAAACTACTGCATGTTGAAAAAATCATTGCTAATGACAGAGTGAGACTTGTTGGTCTCGTTCAGGTTGATAGCCTTGACCAAGAAATAGAGATTTATTTTGAATATCCTCAACGATTCGCTGATTTTGTAACTGAAAGCGCCGATGCTTTTGTTCCTGCCTTACTTTTACCGGCAATGGAGAAAGGTGAAAATCTGGAGATAAAACCGCTGATGTCCGCGAAACTTTTTCGCAATTTACCTACCATACAAGATATCTTTCATCAGTGGTATCCATCCCAGCTGAAAAAAGTTTTAGTAACCGCAGAATCCCCAACAAACTATGATCAAAAATCCCTTAGCAAAGTTGGGGCATTTTTCTCCTTGGGAGTGGATTCGTTTTATACCTTTATTAAACATACGAAGACCCCTAGCGACTTTGGAATTCCCCTTTCTCATTTAATTTACATGAAAGGCATTGAGCGACCTTTACGCATTTATAAACATGGTCAAGAAAAAAAGGTAATCTCAAGGATTATGGAAGTTGCCCATGCAGCCAGTATAGATTGTATTGTCGGTGAAACAAATATCCGCAATCATTTTAACTTACAATGGGGACCTTATTATCATGGGGCTGGCTTGGCTTCAGTCTCCCTTTCTCTTTCAGCAGGTTTAGAATCTGTTTTAATTCCTTCAACAGATTCTTATAAAGATGTTTTCCCTTGGGGAACTAGCCCATTACTCGACCACCTATGGTCAACGGAAAAAACTAATATAGTTCATGACGGTTCAGAGACCCAAAGGGTTGAAAAAATTGCTAACTTTTTAGCAAAAGACCCTTTGGCTATGAAAAATTTGAGGGTATGTACTAATAATGAAGGTGGTGAAACCAACTGTGGAACCTGCCCTAAATGCGTGAGAACTATGCTGCCTTTACTGATTTCTGGTAATTTAGAAAAAGCCATAACATTTCCAGATAAATTACCCAGTAATTGGAACAGAATATTGCAAATTCAAGATACTCATGATCTAAGTCATGCTGTAGCAATTTTGAAGCTAGCGAAAGAGGTTAAAGCCGAAGAAAAAATAGTAAAAGCTCTTGAGAGCAAAATAGAAAATGGTAAAGCTTATCTATTTTGCCAAGGCAAAACTATTGCTGAAGTAGTAGGTTCAATACTTCACGTTTATTTTATTAAGAAGCCATTTGATTTGGTCAAACAACCAATTAAAGACATTCTAAATAGCCTAAGTTTATATAGCGCAAACCAGGGCTGAATGACATCCTGGCCGTAGGCCACGCGGGGCGCGTTCGTTAAGGGCGAGCTTAAGCTAAAAACTTGGAAAAGTCTGGTAGAACTGATTAGCATTCAGCTTTTTCTATAGCTGAATGCTGATCCCTGACTAACCCCCTTCTAAAAACTGGGGATTAGGCCAATGATATTGCTTCTTAACAGGTCGGGGAGCTGAGTGACTTACCTTTTCTCTCCTAGCACTTTCAATAACACTCCCTTGGCAAAGCATCTGAGCCATCAAAATCATTACAGTTTCAAATACTGAGGTCTTATTATTGGGATTAACAGCCACAATTGGGGGTTGATTAGGATCGCCAATGTATGCCATGCGCATCATAATTTCCTCTGGAGTCCATGCCCCTGCAACATCAGTATGAGTCAGACCAATAATCATGGGAATAGTAACCCGCTCCTGCATAAACGATAAAATCTGACGAGCACTAGCAAAATCAGTGGTTCGATTAGCTGCCATCAATAAAATATAGGCGTGAGCTCGGCGAATCAAAATATCCCACATAAAATCAAAGCGAGCTTGACCAGGAGTTCCATACAGGTGCAAATCCAAGTTCCGATTTAAGGGACGCAAACCAAAGTCTAAGGCAACGGTCGTTTTTTTCTTAAGCAATGATGTGGCATCCGTAGCGGTTCGTTCTGTTTCAATAACCGCACCTTCGCTGAATGTTCTGACAAAAGTAGATTTGCCAGCCCCTATTGTTCCCGTTACTACAATCCGTATACTGTCCATTGGGTTATGCTTTCCTAGCAAATACTACAGGTTATCAACTGTGCCAGTAGGTTGGGGTGAATCAAGGTAATTTGTTGACGATTGACGGTTGACGGTTGATGGTTGACTGTTAGTGGTCAACCTTAAACAAAAAATAGCTTACATTGAATTTCACACACCCACTGACGTTATACCAATAACTGACGTTATACCAATAATCGAGAATGCCTTGGCCGTAGGCCACGCTACGCGAACAACAATTTTTAAAAAATTTTACCATTTGGTAATGGGTAATGGGGAATTAATGCTAGTCTTTAAATTCCCCATTACCCATTATCTATCACCCCTTAATAATAACCAATAAACCTATATTGTATCCATTTTATCTAAAAGGTATTAGTAGAGTAATACCCACAAAATTACTAGAGCAACATTGGTTTTAATTCAGCCAGAGTTCGTTTAATTTCTAACATCAATACTCCCTGCTTAGCTGCTTTACTAGCTAGAACCAGAAATACCGCTTCTTCACCACAACTGGTCAAAACGCTAAATCCCTCTTTACCCTCAACATAGATCCGGTCGATTTCTCCTCTAGCCAGTTCTGAGCCAATTCGCTCACCCAAGGAGAGCATAGCCGCAGACATCGCTGAAACCCGTTCTTCATCCATTTCCCCAGGCAGACTGGATGCTAACGGTAAACCATCGGTCGTGACTACAGCTGCTCCTTGAATATCAGCAGTGGATGTAACAAAATTATGCAGGATATACCCCAATTTTTGAGAATTGATCGCCATTGTTCCCTTACTCCAATTGCAGAATGTGTAATTCGGTTAGTTTGTTTTCCTCGAAACTGATAGCTGATATTTAAGTAGGAGTAGTGCCAATTTGCCAAAACTTATAGACTATTGATTTAGTTTCCAACAAAATCGACACTTAATCTAGCAATCCTATCGGAAAAGTGAACAGTCACAGGTCTTACTCAGGACTCGTAACTTTCCGAGTCTGAACTATTTTATTGACAGGTATTGTTCACAAATGATTTAGGATTGCTCTAGTTACATAGAGCCAGCGCCAGTACTAATCAGACGTCTAAATAGAGCCTCTGTCCAGCCAGTTTCTTTGAGAACCGCTGCCGAACTCACTTCTACATAGGCTTGCTCAATGAAGGCTAAATCAATCATGCAGATCCGACTGAGGGCATCCCGCAAGGCTTCATCTTTACTATCAGTTTTTATCCGGTTAGTAAATGCCTGCACCACAATTGCCATGGCTGGGACGACATGTTGAGGACCGATACCAATTTTCACATGTACCAAACCTATACGCCAACGACGTTCAGCATAGGCTTTTCCCCAGTCATCCATACCAGTGAACATTTCGTAAAACCATTGCACAAAGGTTACCCGTAGGCGCTCCATACGACCTTCCTTCTCTTTCATAATGGCATCCATTTCTTCATCATTACCTAAGTAAGTATAGAAATGGTCTGCCATTTCAGAAGCAATTTCTTTTCCCCAATCTGCCTGTGATTTCAGAAGCACTTTGTCTTCATTGGTCAAATTGACACGCTTTTCCATCTTGGTCATAAATTCCTGGGGATCTAAGCTCATAATTACTCCGATATAGCTGAATCTAACTCTAAGTTATTACTTGACTATTTAGCAAAGCACCCCGATTGAATTTTATAGTATTTAAACAGTATAGCAATGTTTTGATTAATTATTATCTGAATAGATATTTTTAACCGAAAAGATAATCATGTAAATTAGTTATATTTTAGCTTATTTTATTAAATAAAAGAGTTACAAGTATTTTTTTGTATAGTTTTAGTGAAGTTTATAGTTTGGGTTTACCAGAATTTTAAACTATTGACTTCATCTATCGTTGAATGTACCTATAACCTAAACTCCTGGATGTTTAGATAATACATTTATAGGTAAACTCTATAACGTTTACCTACTAAGCTTTTCAGCAAGTGATCCGTTCAATCCGGATCACTTTTTTTAGTGACGCTAATTAATGATTTGTGTAGTTTTATAAACACAAATTACAGAACATGGCAATTCTTAGAAACGATAATCCTTGGGGCGAAGTATTCGGCTAGCAAATTTGGGAGCAAACCAAGAATTTATGTGCGAATGCTTCGCCCTGACAAACGTCCTTTGTTTTATGGGTTTCGACCTGACAGGGGCTGGTCAGTTATTTGAGCTGAACGGCACTAGCTACTGGCTTGTCTAGGAATCTAGGAGATCCATCAGAAGCACCAAAGCCTCAAGCACTGAGGTTCGCTGATTGGGATTAACTATCACACTTGGGGGTTGATTGTGAGGGTTGCTATAACCGAGAGTTCTGATAATTTCCTCTGAGGTCATTGCCCCTGGACAATCCATATGGGTTAAACCAATAATCATGGGAACATTTACTCGCTCTTTCATAAACAGCAGAAGCTCACGAGAGTTGTTTAAACTACTGGGTCGATGAACTGGCACCAATACAATATAGGCGTGAGCTTCACGAATCAAAATATCCCACATGAAGTCAAAGCGAGATTGACCAGGAGTACCGTAGATATGAACATTTAGATTCTTACCAAAGGTAAGGCTACCAAAGTCAAATGCAACGGTAGTTTTTTTCTTTAGCAGAAGTATTTCGTCGGTGGCTTTACTTTCTATTTCCACAGCTTCAACATTACTTGCTGTCCTCACAAAAGTAGATTTGCCAGCTCCTACAGTTCCGGTTACTACGACACGGACACTTTTCATGGGATTTACTCCACTAAGACTAGTTAATATTGAGTAGATTTCAGTCTTAGCAGATGAGAAAGGGAAATTTGGTGGGGTAAGTCCTGTAATTTGAGTTAAACTCAGATCTTGAACCAAGTTTAAGATTTACCTGTAAAGGTAGGGAACAGGAATCCCCCCTAGCCTTAGTAAGGGGGGAGGGGAACAGGGAACAGTGATAAGATTTGGTGATTTCAGTACTTAAATTGATTGTTATCACTGCCGTTATTAAGTTTTTTGTACTGGTGCAAGAGCTCAGTTAAAGGAGGATTATCAAAGGGGATTTGGTATTAATACCTAACCTTCAACAGTATTAATCTTGAGTCCTCGACTTTGTATAGTTTGCTCAAATAATGGCGTAGATAGGGCTTGTTCCACCGGCCAAACTCCCGGTTTATTGAGTTGACCAGTAAGCATCAGTTCCGCAATACTACCAGTACCCACCCCAGCAGCGACAGCAGTATTCTCATGGACTAAGGTTGAGCCAGCACGGGCTGATTTACCATCTTTGTAACCAGTAACCTCTGAGCGAATGGCAACACCAACGCCACTAACGCGATCGCTTACATCGGTCATGATGTGGCTGACATGGGACAAAAACTCGATTCCAGCGGGATTTTTCAGCCAAGATGAGGGAAAGATATGGGCAGCTATCCAGGTCAGATGATTATAAAAATCGGGAACTGAGCCAAATTTAGTGATTACCGTGTTAACGGGGAATGAGTCCACTAAGGTCAAGGCTTCTGGCATATCAAACCAGTAGACACCAGCTTTACCATAGGGAGCAGGGAATTGGATGGTTTCGCGTAGGCTATAAGGTTTCACGGTTTGCCACTGATTATCAATCCAAGCTTCAAACGGTTCTTGCAATCCCAGGAAAGTAGTACGCATCACCGTCACTCCAGCACCACCAGAACCGGCAACTACATAGCTGAGGTGAATCCGTTCTGCAACATCTAACTGTTCTACATCGTGACGCACCATACTATTGGAGATACCAGGAAAAATGCCAGAATTCACAATAGCGGTGACACCAGCAGCAGCAGCCTGTTCACGGAAAGCTAACGCTTTGCGGGTAAAAGCACGGTTGTCACTGACATCGAGATAGTTAACCCCTTGTTCGATGCAAGTGTTTAGGACAGTAGCGTCTCGGTAGAGAAACGGACCAGCACAATGGATCACTAGGTTGTGAGATGCGATCGCATTTCTTAACCCCTCCTGATCAGCTAAGTCTAGAGGGAGAAACTGCACGGGGGGCTGTAACTGTTGTGGTAATACTAGATCAAGTTTACCCTGACGTCCGGTAATCGTAATTTTCCCCTGAGTATGGGCAAGTAAGTCTTGCGCTACACTGTTCCCGATTCGTCCTTTGCCTCCTAGGATTAAAACCTGGTCTGTCATTAGATCATGTCCGGTTGAATACTTATCGCATTTCTATATTACGGTTGCTGGTTTCACCGACCGTAGGGAATAGAATCATTAATTATCCTGATGCTCTACGCTCAACTCTTTACTCCTTGTGATTCTGACAACATTTCAAGCATTGATTATCATTTAATTTAATTGTGTCCATTGGGTTTTACTAATAGTAAATTTTTTAACTATGGGTCTTCAGTATCTACTATGCTAAAATGTTAGCTGAAACCTTAACTAAACTCAAAAAATGTATCAAATTATAGCCTGACATGTAGCTTGATTTGACTTCTAAGGATAATCTATTGTTATATAGCGGTTTTCAATTAGGTGAGGTACATGTTTTGAGGGAGCAGGGAGTAGGGACTTCGGAGCAGGGAGCAGGGAGCATAAAAGAGGCAATAGGCATGCTAGCAATAGGCAGATTTAGCGAATGCTTGGATCTATGCCCAAGTTAATCCTGAGGAAGTTGCCACTGCAATCCAAGAAAATGAGGCAGATTAATGATGGTTCGTTTATATGCTGATGAGC
>NZ_JAAHFV010000321.1:0-7321 GCF_010672755.1 Moorena sp. SIO1F2 | reverse complement strand
TGTTAACGGTAGCGGTGTCAGCAGGGTTAACGCCATCGTTTAACTGATAAGTAAAACTATGGCGTTAACCCTGCTGACACCGCTACCGTTAACATTACTGTTACTCCTGTAAATGATGCACCAGATGGTACTGCTGTGGTTAACAATAACGGTACCTTGGATAATACTAATGATGACGTTATTACTGATACTCCTGATCCAGATTTCAGTGGGAATGATAGCTTGATCGATCAGGTATCTGATGGCAACGGCGGCCTTGATACAGCGATCGATCAGGTATCTGATGGCAACGGCAACCAAAATACAGCGACTGTTGATATTACTGTTAACTCGATCCCTACCTTTGTTCCTTCGACTCTGACTCAGAACCCTAACAATACTTTTACTATCACTAGTGACACCACTGGCAACGCTCAACTCCTATTCTCCTTTATTAGTCGAAACGCTACTAATGTCAATGAAATTGGAGTTTTTGTCACCGATGATGACCAAGGTACAGTTAATGGTATTGCTCCTGGTCAAGAAGGGTATGTGGAAGCGGCTCTATCTAATGCTCAGACTATTTTCTCTGTGCTGCTGAATCCTGAAGATAGTGGTCAAACTACTCGTCTGATTAACAATTTTGATGTAGGAGATCAATTAGGATTTTACCTAGTACAAAATAGCACGAAAGAGGCAGTGCTAGCAGGACAAAATGCTTCTGTATTCTTCGGTGATGCTTCCTTCAATAGCGATGGTTTAGACCATATCCAAAGCGAGACTAATAGTGACGGTGTCTTGACTTTAAACTTTGAAGATGCTGATGATCAAGACTTTGATGATTTAGTGGTAACGGTTCAAGACGCTTCGGCTTTGACTCCGATTGTGGGGACAGGGAATCCTCAGATTCAAGGGCAAGTGGAGCTACTGGATTTAACCGATGTGACTGGAACAGTAACACCTGAGATTGTGGTTAGTAGTCAAGCTGTGTTTGAGAATAGCTTTGGCTTTTATCAGGTTGATGATGCTAGTGGTAAAATTGGCAATCTCAATCCCGGTGATGCGGGTTATGCAGAGCTTGCAGTTTCCAACCAGGTCGATTTAGCCAGTGGGCTATCTGGTGGTGTATTGTTAGCTCCCTTCCTAATTGCTAATGGCACTGTTGAAGAGTTCCTGACTCAGAATCCTACGAATCAGCAGGGTTCGGGTCTGAATGCTTACTTTAGTTTCTTGAGCGCTAACCCTGATCAATTTGATCACGTCCGCCTACTAGGAGACAATCAGTTTAGCTTCGAGGATACCTTTGGTGGTGGTGACTTAGATTATGATGACTTGGTAGTAGAGGTTATTTTCTGAATTTAATCGGGAGTCGGGACCCACCCCTAACCCCTCCCAGGAGGGGAACGGGAATCGGGAATCGGGAGTCGGGAATCGGAATTGGGTTGTTGGTAGAACAGGCAAGATGCCTGTGCCACACAACTTCCTGTTCCCTGTTCCCTGTTCCCTGTTCCCTGTTCCCTGTTCCCTGTTCCCTAAGATGGATTCTGCCATCCTTCCACAATCGCCATGCCCACATTCACATAAGGATTATCCAATAATTCTTTAAGGGCTTCTTTCCCACCACTTTCTAAGGCACTAAGCAACCGTTGTTTAGTACTTGCTGGAATCGCAATATTCACAAACGCTGTCTTTTCTAAATCCGTGGCATTGGGGTTACTTTGCTCTAATTGTTTTAATAATTGTTGGATTTCGGCGGCGGCTTCGCTTAGGGTTTGGTTTTTATCCGGGGCATAATTGTGTTTAGTTTGACTACCAATTTCTTGATTAACCTCACTTTGAGTCCCATCGACAAAGTTATTTTGAGACTGAGATCGATCGTATTGAAACTGATACTTGGAATGATAGTTGGAGTGATTAGAGTCTGAGGTTGATTCACTCATAGCGTTGTTTTCAACAGTGATAAGTCGGCTGGCTTGTAGTCTAGCAATTTCGATCAGGTCTTGGTAATGCTTCTGGTAAAGGGCAAGCACGCCATGGTTGTTGGTGGTTTGGGTTAGCTCTTGACGAGAATTAAACCGCTGGATGAACTGGTCACTGACGACATGGTCTTTGGTTTCCGCAGCCGATTGAATCAGGACTTCCCGTAATACCAGAGCTTGGTTAACCTCCAACAGGGTGGCCAGCAGCAGGTAGACACCGCGAAATCGGGGGTCAGTCAGATGCTCGTGCTGACGTTCTCGATTCTCCGTTTTCAGGAAGGTCTGGACAATAAAGTATTCCTGGATTTTATCGTGACGAAAGTACCATTCTCGATAGGTACGACCAAACCCATCCTTCTGCTGACGAGTCAATACCATTTTATACCGTTCCATACACTGCAACTCATCCAAACAGTCGTTTTCTGGGATGGTAATTTGATCATGGAGGCGCATCTGATAGACCGTTTCAGCAAATTCAGCCAGGGGAAAGGGACAAAGGTGAATCTGTTGATAGTCCTCTGCCATGATCTCATACTGCTGCTGTTGCAAGTTCAGCAAATCCGGGTCTTTGCCCTGGGCCAACAGTTGCGCCACCAAGGTCAAATCCATGGGATTGGACAGAAACCGACGTACTGCCGTTAACTCCTGTTTGGATTGGGTTTGCTGGAGTTGGCTGGCCAGATAGTCGTCACAGGCTTGCTCGTAGGCCACACCCGATACCGGGGCATCCTCAGGCAAAATCCCTTGGCGAGAGGTGAGGAAATCGGCGATTTGCTGGCGCTTCAGGGGTTGCAGCACGTAGGTTTTGGCCGTCGCTGGGGGTGTCCATTCCAAGGGTTGGGTGGTGAGGATAATATGCCCCTGGACGTGATGCTCTACAAAGGTATTAATAGTAGCCCTGGTGTCAGGGCTGACTTCATTGAGTCCGTCAATGCAGATATCTAGAGTATTGTAGTTAATCAGGCTTTGTAGGAATTTAGGGTCATGGGCAGCGATGGGCAATTTAGCTTGAATCGCTTCCACCACACCACCGGCACATTGGCTGGCAGGCAAGTACACCGATAGCCGCCCGGAGGTTTTCACTAAATTCCGGAGAAACATGGACTTGCCCAGTCCCGATTCCCCTACCAGAACGACCGGAGACTGGAGTTGGCCAATGGCAGTTTGAATCGCTTGGGTATGGGTGGCTCGTGTAATCTTAACGTGAGAGTCGGGAAAGTAAGCCTGGGGATCAAAGCTATCTAAGCTAGCATCGGCCACCAGCACCTTACGGAAGGGAGCGAGTAATCGGTAGCGCAACCAGGGAATCCAGGTCAGAGCAATGCTGATATAGCCTAAGCCCACAATGGTGCGGAATTTCCAGTTCCAGATTAGGGCTTGGACTTGGAGAGAACGAGGATAAATGATGATCAGCAACAACCAGCAACTGACATGGATTAGCCAAACCTTAAACCCAATCAGAAACCAGTGCTGTCCTTCTAAGGCGATAATTTGAGCATTGACGGCGGCAGCAAGTTGGGAATCTATAGACTTAAGATTTTTGTAGTGTTTCTTGAGCAGATCCATATCTGCTTGCTTCCAGTTCACCTTGTCAACAACTATGGCTATCTGCCTTTCCAAGTCTTTGCGCAGTTGAGACAAATCTTGACTATCTTCCCAGATGTCGGCAAATAGGTTGAGAACCTCCAAGCCTTCTTGGTGATTGATGGCCTGATCTTTATTTTGATGGGGATATTCCTTAGGTAAGCCCAGCCACTGGATTAAGTGGAGTGAGTCTTTTTCCCCGCCACTAACGAAATAGGCTAGAAAACGCAGGCTTGGTGCTTCTATCTGATTCCAGTAAACGGCATTCAATATAGAAAGTAAGTCTTTTACGTCTAATGGTTCCATTTGCCTCAGAGCTTGTGCTGCATTAGCACGAACACTATAATCTGAGTCGATTAAAAGTTTGGCAATTTGGGGAGCGTACTCAGAGGCGGCTGCTTCCATCTGACCCAAAGCGGATGCCGCACGTGAACGGACATCACTGTCTGAGTCGGTTAAAAGTTTTAGGATTTGGGGAACATACTCAGATGGTGTTGCTCCCATCCCCGCCAGAGCGTATGCTGCATTAGCACGAACATGGTCATCTGAGTGGGTTAAAAGTTTTAGGATTTGGGGAACATACTTAGAGGCAGCTGTTCCCATCTGACCCAAAGCGGATGCCGCCCTATGAGGCGAGTAGTTATCTGAGTTTGTTAAAAGTTTGGCGATTTGGGGAGCGTACTCAGAGGCGGCTGCTCCCATCTGACCCAAAGCGGATGCCGCACTTAAACGGACATTACTATTTGAGTCGGTTAAAAGTTTCGCAATTTGGTGGGCTATGTCCTTATCTGCTGCTCCGATCTGACCCAGAGCATATACCACCCGGTTAAAACTAAAGAAATCTGAGTTTATTAAAAGTTGGGCGATTTGGGGAGCATATTCAGAGGCGGCTGCTTCCATCTGACCCAAAGCGGATGCCGCACTTAAACGGACATTACTATGTGAGTCGGTTAAAAGTTTCGCAATTTGGGGAACGTACTTATAGGCGGCTGCTCCCATCTGGCCTAAAGCTTGTGCCGCACTTGAACGGACATAACTATCTGAGTCAGTTAAACGTTTAGCAATTTGGGGAGCTACCTCAGAGGCAGTTACTCCCATCTGACCCAGAGCCGATGCTGCCCTAGCACGGACATCACTATTTGAGTCAGTTAAACGTTTAGCAACTTGAGGAGCGTAGTCTTGAGCTAATCCCATTTGACCCAGAGCTGATGCCGCACTATCACGGACATAACTATCTGAGTCGGTTAAACAACCTTCAAGGATTTGGGGAGCATATTCAGAGGCGGTTGCTCCCATCTGCCCCAGAGCGGATGCCGCACTTAAACGGACATTACTATGTGAGTCGGTTAAAAGTTCCGCAATTTGGGGAACGTACTCAGAGGCGGCTGTTCCCATCTCCCCCAGAGCTTCTACTGCATTAGAACGGACATTACTATGTGAGTCAGTTAACAGTTCAGCGATTTGGGGAGCGTACTTATAGGCTGCTACCCCCATTTCCTCCAAAGCTTTTACGGCACTAGCAAGGACTTTGGACTGAACCGACTTTCTTTGATTCTCGGTTTCATCACTCTCATGCTTATAAGTCAATAACTCTGCAATCTTGTCAATTGTGTCGTTAGGAATATAAATAGGGGGCTTAAGTTTCTTCAATTCATAGCTAGACAATTTGTTCAAAGCTTCAGCCCACACCAATGGATCGGGATCATCCAGTGCTGCTACAATCCCCTTGAGCTGCCACGATTCTAGTTCAGGTTTCTTTTCTTGAGCGTGACTCCCGTTGACAATCAACAATACCGCTACTAGCAGTGCTAACAGATAACATAGGCACTGGGTAACACTAGTCTTAAAGGTAGGGAAAAGCTTTGGGCGGTCGGCATCGCCTCTATGGGGCATAGTGGTAGTTTCCCAGGGAGTTAGTAAGGTCAATATATGAAAATGTTGGCGCTAGACCCTAAGCCCAGCAAGCCTTTGACACTACGATGCTCCCCGAAGGTTAGTTTTAATTATACCAATTTTAGTGACTATTATATAGAACAGGGAATCGGGAGTCGGGAATCGGGAGTCGGGAGTGTGGGAAGCATGGAGTTTATGGGAGGTGTGGGAAGTGTCCCCCCCGCTGTTTTGGGGGGTTAGGGGGGATCCCCACCTGTTTGACCTCGTGGCTGGAATTAGGTTCTTGGTAGAACAGGCATCTTGCCTGTGATCAATATTTTCCTCACAGCATCGAAGCCTATTCTACACAACTACTCCCGATTCCCGATTCCCGATTCCCCATTCCCTATGTCACAGGCAAGATGCCTGTGCCACACAACTATTCCCTATGTCACAGGCAAGATGCCTGTGCCACACAACTGCCTGTGCTACGGAATTACTCCGTGATCAAGAAAAAGTAGAAACTTGGCACCAGGCATCAAGGCTTTCAAAACCTGCACATAGCCCTTAGCATCAGCAGGGCTGTCGAACCGAGCGAAAACCATTGGTGGCATGGGTGGTAACAACCGAACCATGACCCATGGGTATAGGCGTCTATGGGACATAAAATTAAGTTATCTCCTGTAAGGGGGACCAAGAGCCAGCCTGCAGCCTGCGAAAACTCTTAGGCTGGCTCTTCCCATGGACTTTATTTTGTCCACATTTTTAGTTTACCACAAAAAATATTATATCATAGCATATTTTTAAGATTTTGTAACAAACTTTTTTTGAGGGAGTAGGGAGTAGGGAGCAGGGAGCAGGGAGCAGGGAGCAGGGAGTGTGGTAAGTGTGGTAAACAGGGTGAGTGTTCCCCCCGCTGTTAAGGGGGGTTAGGGGGGATCCCCAGTTGGGGTTTCGCTATTTTCAGCTGAAACAGGCAAGATGCCTGTTCCACAACCCTAAATCTTCTCCGTTCCCGATTCCCGATTCCCGATTCCCGATTCCCGATTCCCGATTGCCTACTCCCTACTCCCTATTCCCTTATTTAGCAGAAATAGAAAATTACTACTATAAAGACTTGATAAACTTAACCGAATACTAGTGACATTAACCAAAACTCATGACATCAATGAGTAAGGTATTTTTTGGAGAGCAAGGGAAGAGCAGGTATGGCAAAGCTCTTTCCTTTTTCTAGGGGATATTACGGGATAAATTTTTTCTAGCGATCGCTTCATTGTAATTTATATTTTTATTTAAAAATATAAACAAGACGAAGGCAATAAATACTTAATAACCTTTCGGAACCAAGAATATTTTTAATTAAGATAAGAGCATCCTTAAAACTGTCTTATGGCATCTGACATTTTGCCATAAATCTGGAAAATAAATCCGGATATCTGGAGGTAAGTAGGTATTTATTTATTGGTAGATCATTAGATAAGCATTCAGCGTTGTGCTATCCACTATATGCTATCAGCTATTAATGATAAGTTCAACAGCAATTTTGCTATGACCTGGATGTAACGCCAGGGTCACCCGTAAAAACAAACCTATGGACTTATTCTCTTGATATCAAAGGCTATCAGCTATCAGCTGACCGCTGCTGAGGGCACCTCAAGTAGCGTGGCCAAAGGCCTTTAGCTAATAGCTGTTGGCGTAGCCTGCGCGTAGCGGATATGCTTACCATCATTGTTAACGTTAAGTGCCCACAGCCTTAGCAACCGAGGAGTTTTTTAAGACGAAATATTATGGCGAGATTTGAATTTGAAGACCCCTCCCAGCACCACACCGTCGTCGTCGGCGATGCGCACCTCGACATCGGGGAGCGCAAACCCGACGGTGCCGGGCTCCCGATCGCCCACGAGCGA
>NZ_JAAHFV010000320.1:0-7322 GCF_010672755.1 Moorena sp. SIO1F2 | reverse complement strand
TGTCGGGAGTCGGGAGTCGGGAGTCGGGAGTCGGGAGTCGGGAGTCGGGAGTCGGGAGTCGGGAGTCGGAAGTCGGAAGAAGTGGGAAATGGGGAGATAGGGAAAATTATCCTGGGAATTGTTGTATATCTTAGATACATACCTGAACAGGGGCGTGTCGGTCGATCCTGTAAGTGCGAGTTGAGATAACTGCTCCGATGCTCCCGAGTGAAACCGGAAATTCACCTGCCTTTACGGTAATTGTCCGGTTATGTCCAAGATTAATCGGTAAGTAGTGGCTGTTACCATTCAGAGGCAAGATTAGTGAAGAGCCCTTTGCACTGGCACCATGAAATCCATTGTTGAACAACTTAGACTTCAATTCACTCAAGCCTTAACTGCTGCCTTCGGTTCTGACGTGGCAGGGGTAGATCCAATGATGGTACCTGCCAGCAATCCCAAATTTGGTGACTATCAGTCTAATGTGGCCTTGGCTTTGAGCAAACGTTTGAAACAGCCGCCAAGAGCGATCGCAGAATCTTTGTTGCAGTATCTAGATGTGGCTGAAATATGTCAGAGTCCGACTATTGCTGGTCCAGGCTTCATTAATTTGAGCTTAAAACCTGCTTACTTGGAAGAACGGCTAAGGGAGATTTATACTGACCCACGTCTAGGAGTAGCAGTCGCTTCAGCCCCTCGACGGGTCATTGTTGATTTTTCTTCTCCCAATATTGCTAAAGAGATGCATGTGGGACATCTACGTTCAACGATTATTGGGGATTCGATTGCCCGGATCTTAGAATTTCGGGGTCAAAATGTACTGCGCTTGAATCATGTGGGAGATTGGGGCACCCAATTTGGGATGTTGATCACCTATCTCAGGGAAGCTTACCCAAGTGCTTTGACGACAGCTGATGCCCTGGATTTGGGAGATTTAGTTACCCTTTATCGGCAAGCTAAACAACGGTTTGATGCAGATGAGGAATTTCGGGAGGCATCTAGGCTCGAAGTTGTTAAACTGCAATCTGGTGCAACGGATAGCCGCCGTGCTTGGCAACTACTGTGTGACCAATCTCGGCGGGAGTTTCAGATTATCTACGATTTGCTGGATATTCAGCTCACCGAAAGGGGGGAATCCTTTTACAATTCTTTCCTACCAGAGGTTGTGGACTATTTAGACAAGTCTGGCTTGTTAGTGGAAGACTCGGGAGCCAAATGTGTTTTCCTTGAGGGGTTTACAAATAAAGATGGTGAGCCTCTGCCCTTGATTGTGCAAAAATCTGATGGGGGCTATAACTATGCCACCACTGACTTAGCTGCACTGCGCTACCGGACTGAGCAAGACCAGGCTCAAAGGATTATATATGTTACTGATTCCGGACAAGCAAATCATTTTACGCAGGTATTTCAGGTGGCTCGACGGACTGGTATTCTTCCGGAAAATGTTGAAGTCGTTCATGTTCCCTTTGGTTTGGTTCTGGGTGAAGATGGCAAAAAGCTGAAAACGCGGTCTGGGGAAACAGTGCGGTTGCGGGATTTATTGGATGAAGCGATCGCACGATCTGGTGCTGATTTGGAATCGAGACTGAAGCAAGAAGGTCGGGAGGAAACTGAGGAATTTAAAGAGCATGTTGCCAAAGTCGTAGGCATGAGTGCAGTTAAGTATGCTGACCTTAGTCAAAATCGTACCAGCAACTATATATTCAGCTTTGATAAGATGTTGGCACTCCAGGGCAATACGGCACCATATATGCTTTATGCCTATGTCCGCATTCAGGGAATTAGCCGCAAAGGGGAGATTGATTTTGAGCAACTGGGCACCGATGCCAAAATTTTGCTGCAAGAAGACGCAGAATTGGTGCTAGGGAAGAAGTTATTGCAACTGAATGAGGTTCTTGGTGAAGTTGAGAAAGAGTTGATGCCGAATCGCCTTTGTCAGTATTTGTTTGAACTGAGCCAGAAGTTTAATCAATTCTATGACCAATGCCCTGTACTGAAAGCCGAAGAACCCAAGCGGACATCCCGTCTGCTGCTATGTGATTTGACTGCTAGAACTCTGAAACTGGGATTGTCTTTACTGGGAATTCAGGTACTGGAGCGGATGTAGTAACGTTAAGCCATCAGCGATCAGCCTTTGACCTTGGCTGATCGCTGAATACTTACGTCAGCTAGTTCACGACACTAGTGTTCGAGCCCCAGGGTGAGATAATGGTTTGGTTTTAACCACAATTTCCACATCTTGACCCAAAGCGTTTAACAATCCTCGCTATCCATCCCCACCCTTTTCAGGGTGGGGATGGATAGCGAGAAAACAACTAATAGCGAATTGTGTTATAATAAAGATGGTTGCTGACCCGCCTGACTGACTAAAAGGCTACCTTACAAATGGTCTGATTTCTGATCAATTAGTCAAACCATTAGGTGTACAAAGTACTAGCAGAGCTCAGGGAAGAGGCAAGCCCCGGCTGGTTGACCATAGAGTCGTAATTCCAAGGTGAGTCTGTCGTAAAAGTTATACGTCTGCGGAAGGTGGATGTCTGCCTGTGGACGCTGAGTAAGACCGTATTGCAGCAGGCGCGCGCCTCCTAGGCCGGGGAACCAGGTCTGGGGTCGCGCCTCTGTTTGAGGCGTCGGCGGATGAAGCGGGAAGCCCTATTGACGAATAAGACCGTCCCTGGTTGAGTTGAGATTGGAAGCCCCAGCCTCAGCTAAGCAGGCTGGGGTACTTCACGAAGCGAAACAGCTGCACAATTGAAAAACCCGCCAACTTACCATTGATAAGTGCGGACACTTTAGGCTGATCTACTCCTAAAACCTTGGCCGCCGCAGCTTGTGTCATACCCTGGTTGGCAATAATACTACTAATCTTACGAGCCAGTTCTGCTTTAACGATTAATTCATCAGAGTTTTCTAAACCTAAATCGGCAAACACATTACCACTACTAGCTTGTACTTCAATTTCTTTGACCATAATTACTACCTCTAAGATTTGCTCGACTCGACGATAATTAGCCATAATCTAACTGGCTGAATCAGCAAAACTCAGCCAGTTTGGAAGATTCTCGTCCCTAGGCGAGATCGGGGTGTTCTTGTCTTAGGGGTAATTCAACCACACAACCGACCACAGAACTTCCCACTGTCCAGTATCAATAGATTGTAGCGATTGTAAAATTAGTGAGTAAAGGATTTGATAACTGCTATAAGTTAGCAATAATCTGCTTCTGATATTCTTCCTCAGTCATCATCTCTTGGGTACTCTCCACTCTGTCTAAAAATACAATTCCCTCAAGATGGTCATATTCATGCTGAAATATCCTGGCTACAAAGTCTGTTAATTGTTGCCGCTGATACTGACCATACCTATTAGTATACTCCACCTCAATTCGACTATACCTGGGTACTAACCCTCGAATGCCGGGAATACTCAGACACCCCTCCCAGTCCTTAACCATGTCAGTGTCATGACTAATAATGCCAGGATTAATCATAGCCGTTGCTTCCATCAACGGTGCGTGGGGATACCTTAAATTCGGACGAGACGCTACTATAAACAAACGATAGGATTGAGATACTTGGGGTGCTGCAATGCCAACGCCATTGGCTGCTGTAGCAGTTGCTATGAGCTGATCAATCAGTTGTTGAAGGCGTTCATCGAGCAAATTATGTACTCGCTGAGTATGCTGCCGTAAAATCGGGTTGCCTAACTGAGCAATTTGTAGTGTTTCACTCACCATAGTAAAAGCCAAACGTCTATATCCGTCAAGCTTATTCGATCAAATGCTCAAACAGTACCTTTATATATTAAAAATTGGTAAAAATTTTTGGGTGGTGGGATATAGGAAAGCGGTGCGACCCCGCGCTTTTTAAAAGCTAAGCGTGAACGCGCACCGTAGGAATTTTTATGCCCTTGGTCTGGGCTGTGGCTCATCACATCTAGCTTAAAAAAAATTGACTACGGTAGAGAAAAAACAGTGAAAATTTCCCCAGAACAACTATGGATTCAGGTATTAGAACGTCTCAAACTACAACTGAGTCAGCCCACCTTTGAAACTTGGCTCAAGACAACTAGTGCTCAACAGCTTGACAATAACTGTTTGCTGATTCGGACTGCCAATCCCTTTTCCAGAAATTGGTTGCAGAAGTATTACGTTAAAACAATTGCTGATGTCGTGGAAGATATTTTAGGTCAACGAGTGGAAATTCACTTCACAACGGCTACAGGAGACAATAACTCAATTACTGGTGATCCTGACTTTTCCTGGTCATTTCCGGTAGCCACTAATCATTCCGAAAATACCTTTAAAAACCAGCCAAGACGCGCTAAGTTAAATCCTAAGCATGTTTTCTCTCGCTTTGTGGTTGGTCCTAATAATCGCATGGCTCATGCTGCATCTCTGGCGGTAGGGGAGTATCCAGGACGAGAGTTTAACCCTCTGTTTCTTTGTGGTGGTGTTGGTTTAGGCAAAACTCATTTGATGCAGGCAATTGGTCATTACCGCTTGGAGAATAACCCAGACTCTAAAATTTTTTATGTTTCTACTGAGCAGTTCACTAATGATTTAATTTCTGCTATTCGCGAGGATAGTATCCAAAGTTTCCGGGAACATTATCGGACAGCGGAGGTACTTTTGGTAGACGATATTCAGTTTATTGAAGGTAAGGAATATACTCAGGAAGAGTTTTTCCACACCTTCAATACTTTGCACGAAGCTGGTAAACAAATTGTCTTGGCATCAGACCGTCCTCCTAATCAGATTAATAGCTTGCAAGAACGCCTTTGTTCCCGCTTTTCTATGGGGTTAATCGCTGATATTCAGCCACCAGATTTGGAAACCAGGATGGCTATCTTGCAAAAAAAGGCAGAGGACGAAAATATACGTCTACCCCATGACGTGGTTGAGTACATTGCTGCTAGCTACACCTCTAACATTAGAGAACTAGAGGGAGCTTTGACTAGGGCTGTGACTTATGTATCGATTTCGGGGTTAGCGATGAATGTGGAAAATATTGCACCGATTTTGAACCCACCAACCAAGAAGATTCAGGCTTCTCCTGAGGTTATTTTAAGTACTATATCTAATACGTTTAATCTTTCAGTGGAAGACTTAAAAAGTAGCTCTCGGAGGCGAGAAATTAGTTGGGCTAGGCAAATTGGGATGTATCTGATGAGGCAGCATACAGAATTGAGCCTACCCCGCATTGGGGAAGAATTTGGGGGCAAAGACCACACGACAGTCATGTACAGCTGCGATAAAATTACTCAGCTGCGGGAAAAAGATGATGAGTTAGCTCAGAAACTTTCTCAGTTAAGCGATCGCATAAATCTGACAGCTAGGAGTCAAAACCAAACATAAAGCCTGTTTATAGCAATTATCAGCGACGTTTGAGGTACTTTTTTCCTAGCTTTTTGGGAGCAGGGAGTAGGGAATCGGGAATCGGGAATCGGGAATCGGGAACAGGGACAAAATACTCTGTACCTCATTAGGCTAGAAACCGCTATTTTAATTAAAGTTTGTTAATTAAAGTTTGTTAATTAACGGCTTGAGCTTGATGCTATGATCGAGTTTACTGCTATAATATATGGCTTCTGAGTATAAATGCTCTGTGGAAAAATCACCGAATTTTTCCACAACTTTTTCCACAAATGGTTTGCTAACTCAATTAGTATTCAGCTATCAGCTATCAGCTATCAGCTATCAGTTATCAGCTATCAGTTATCAGTTATAAGCTATCAGCTATCAGCTATCAGCTATCAGCTATCAGTTATCAGTTATAAGCTAATGCTTCACAGGCTAGAAGCCTGTGCCACGCTACTTGAGGTGCTATCAGCTAAAAGCTGACTACTGATGGCTAAAGGCTGACCACTGACCGCTGACTACTGACCGCTGACCACTGACCGCTGACTACTGACTGCTGACTACTGACTGCTGACTACTGACCGCTGAATGCTTAGGTTTTTGAGGTGGTTTTGTACAAAGATTAGTAATCGAGTACTATAGTTTCTTACTAAAGCAAGCCCCATTACGAAACCAATCATGAAACTGGTTTGCAGTCAAAGTGACCTCAATACAAACCTTTCACTAGTGAGTCGGGTAGTGCCTTCTCGCCCTACTCATCCTGTGCTGGGAAATGTTTTGTTAGAAGCAGACCAAAAAAATCAGCGGGTGCTACTAACTGCTTTCGACCTTAGCGTGGGTATCCAGACTAGCTTTAATGCTGACGTTGAGACAGGAGGGGAAATTACCCTGCCAGCCAAACTGCTCAATGATATTGTTTCCCGTCTACCTTCAGGGGAAATTACTCTAGAGGATGATGGGAAAGGTACAGACAGTGATAGCCTGATTGTCACCTTAACCTCGGCTACCGGACGTTATCAGGTTCGAGGTATGAGTTCTGAGGAATTCCCCGAGCTGCCGGAAGTTAACACATCCGTTGCGGTTCATATTCCTGTAGAAGTCTTAAAGGCTGGATTGCAGGGTTCTTTATTTGCCACTAGTTCTGATGAAACTAAGCAAGTGCTGACGGGGGTTCACCTTACTGTACAGTCGGACAAATTGGAATTTGCTGCTACCGATGGTCACCGACTAGCAGTTGTGGAAACTAATCGGAGAATAGAGGAAAGTGCAACGACTGAAGCTACCCAAGAATTGGATGATCATGATTTACCCGTAGAATTTACGTTACCAGCTAGAGCGTTACGGGAGTTGGAGCGGATAGTATCTAAGGCTGAAGCTCAGGATGTTATTGCGATTCAGTTTGAACCTGGTCAGATTGTTTGTCAAGGGGGAGAACAGCGTTTAACAAGCCGAACTCTGGAAGGACAGTACCCTTCCTATCATCAGCTGCTTCCCAAACACTTTCAGCGTCAGATCATTCTCGATCGCCGTCAATTACTGAGTGCAGTAGAACGGATTGCAGTGTTGGCTGATCAGAAAAATAATATTGTCAAGTTTAATATCGATAGTGTTAACCAGCGGCTTCACCTCTCGGTAGAGGCAAAAGATTTGGGTAGTGGTCGGGAGTCAATGGAAGTTCAAATATCGGGTGATAGTTTGGAAATTGCTTTTAATGTTAAGTACTTAATTGATGGCTTAAAGGCGCTTTATACCTCTGATATTCAAATTCAGATGAATGAAGCTAATAGTCCTGTGATTTTTATGCCTCTAGGGGGATTGAAGATGACTTATTTGATTATGCCAGTTCAGATTAGGAAATAGTAACAGAAGAGTGTGGGAAGTGTCGGAAGTGTGGGAAGTGTGGGGAGATGGGGAGATGGGGAGATGGGGAGATGGGGAGATGGGGAGATGGGGAGATGGGGCGATGGGGAGATGGGGAGATGGGGA
>NZ_JAAHFV010000032.1:0-37787 GCF_010672755.1 Moorena sp. SIO1F2 | reverse complement strand
TGCGAGTGCCGATAAGACGATTAAAATTTGGGATATCAACACTGGGGAAGTACTCCGGACTCTCAAAGGTCATGATAGCTTTGTTAATTCTCTAGCTATAAGTCCGGATGGACAACGATTGTTTAGTGCTAGTGCTGACAATACTATCAAAGTTTGGAATCTAGATACTGGGGAAGAAGTCAACAGTCTAAATGATCATACCAATTATGTGGAAGAACTAGCTATCGGTGCTAATTGTAAGAAGTTGTTCAGTGGAAGTGCAGATAAAACGATAAAAGTGTGGGATTTTGCTAATGAAAAACTAATCTATACTCTAAATGGTTTTCCAAATCCAATTGAATATTTTGCGATTAGTCCTGATTGCCAGACAATTGCTACTAGTGGTGGGAAAAAGATAATCAAACTCTGGCAGGTTCCACAGTTAAGTAATTAGTTTGTAAGTAATTAGTTTGGGTGAGCTGTTTGCGAGCAATTTTGATTTTATGAAGTTTAGAGTTAAAGTTAATTAAATGCTGATGATTACAAATAAAATCTCAATAGTAACAGACGAATGGACAACTCTCCTGTGACATCTTTTCCTGAAACTCCCTTGGCGCAAGCCATGATACAGCGGTGCATCCAACTAGCAAGGCGAGCCGAGGGACGTACTACACCCAACCCTTTAGTCGGTTGTGTAATTGTCCGGAATGGGGAAATTGTTGGGGAAGGGTTTCATCCCGCTGCTGGTCAACCTCACGCGGAAGTGTTTGCCCTCTCAGAGGCTGGAGAAAATGGCGAGGGAGCAACGGTTTACGTGAATATGGAACCTTGCAATCACTATGGTAGAACCCCTCCTTGTACAGAAGCGTTAATTAGGGCTGGAGTCGCTAAAGTAGTGGTGGGGATGGTGGACCCTGATCCACGGGTATCTGGAAAAGGTATTGAACGGTTAAGGGCGGCTGGGATTGAAGTGGTGGTAGGTGTGGAAGAGGCTGCTTGCCGTCAGCTCAATGAAGGCTTTATTCATCGCATTCTTTACCAGCGTCCATTGGGAATTCTCAAGTATGCCATGACTTTAGATGGCAAAATTGCTGCTACTAGTGGTCACAGCAAATGGATTACAGGGGAAAAGTCCCGCAGTTGGGTGCATCAACTGCGATCAGCTTGCGATGCAGTGATTGTGGGGGGTAATACGGTGCGTCAGGATAACCCCAATTTGACTAGCCACAATCCAAACGCACCGAATCCCCTACGGGTGATCATGAGTCGCACCCTCGACTTACCCAGAGATGCTCGTGTTTGGCAGACGGATGATGTACCTACGTTGGTGTTTACAGAGGTCGGAACTGAGGGAGATTTATATCAACATCTGGTCAACCAGGGTGTAGAGGTGGTGGTATTGAATCCCCTGACGCCTTCTCAAGTAATGGCATATTTATATGACAGGCAGCTTTCCAGTGTGTTATGGGAATGTGGTGGTATCTTAGCTGCAAATGCGATCGCAGATGGTGCAGTCCAAAAAATCGTAGCCTTTATTGCTCCAAAAATCATCGGTGGTCAAGGTGGTCCCTCACCGGTAGGAGATTTGGGCTTGACACTCATGACTGATGCTCTAACCTTAGAACGAGTCAGTTGGCGTCAGCTAGGATCGGATTATGTTGTGGAAGGTTATATACCTTCTAAGAGGGAGTAGGGAGTAGGGAGTAGGGAGTAGGGAACAGGGAACAGGGAACAGGGAACAGGGAAAAAATCCTGTGTACCTCATTACTATTAGAAACGCTATATCATTCTTAAGTGTTAGTTAATTTAAAGTTGATTCAAATTTAAATTTGATTTTAAATTTGATAATTTTCAGTGGTCAATTGGCAATTATAGCGCTGGGCACAGGGCTATGCCTATAAAATTTGGGATAAAAACTGCTTAGTACGTTCATGTTGAGGATTGTTGAAAAATTCCTGGGGTGTACTTTCTTCCACCAACTTCCCATCAGCCATTAATACCACTCGGTCTGCGACTTCTCTAGCAAAACCTACTTCGTGGGTAACGCAAACCATAGTCATCCCAGAATCAGCAAGCGATCGCATGGTATCGAGTACCTCTCGCACCATCTCGGGGTCTAGAGCTGAGGTAGGCTCATCAAATAACATAATTTTAGGCTGCATTGCCAAAGCACGGGCAATAGCTACCCGTTGCTGTTGTCCCCCTGACAGTTGACCGGGATACTTCTTGGCTTGTTCGAGAATACCGACTTTTTCTAACAGCTGCATGGCAATTTCTTCAGCTTTTGCCTTTTTCCAGCGGCGCACCCAAATGGGAGCAAGGGTGACATTTTGCAGTACAGTCAGGTGAGGAAATAAGTTAAATTGTTGGAACACCATCCCCACTTCCTTGCGAATGGTATCAATGTTTCGCAAGTCATGGGAGAGTTCAATGCTATCAATAACAATTTTTCCTTTTTGATAGTCTTCTAAAGCATTAAATGTCCGAATAAACGTGGATTTTCCAGACCCACTAGGCCCCATGATCACCACTACTTCTTTTTTCTTGACTTCTAGACTGACACCACGCAGAACATGAAATTGGTTGCTGGTGTACCACTTATGAACATCTTGAGCGATGATCATTGATTCGGTATCTCCGGAATTAACTGGGTCTTGAGGAGCAGTGATCGGTTGTTGATTGGTCATAATTCTTTTCCCTTGAGTAAGGTTTGATTGGGTTACAGGTTGTTCGCGTAGCGTGGCCGAAAGGCCAAAGTTACAGGTTGTTCGCGTAGCGTGGCCGAAAGGCCAAAGTTACAGGTTTAAGGTTACAGGTTGTTCGCGTAGCGTGGCCGAAAGGCCAAAGTTACAGGTTGTTCGCGTAGCGTGGCCGAAAGGCCAAAGTTACAGGTTTAAGGTTATATAGCGTTTATCGCAGTTATGAGGTATTTTATTCTTTGACGTTGATTCCCTGTTTTCATGCAGCGCAGGACTATTCCCTATTCCCTGTTCCCTGTTCCCCGTTCCCTGTTCCCTAAAATCCATAAATTGTGTACCTCATAGCTATGATAATTGCTATAATCTAGATTCAATGGTCTACATTCAATTGTTTTTCCAGACGTCGGCTGGCTGTGGACATGGCGTAACAAAATAACCAGAATAGGACTCCGTCGAATAGATAAACTTCTTGATAGGGGGTTTCAAATTTGGCTTGGGCGAAGATAGAATCACCAATACCAAGCAACTCCACTAGACCTACAACAAATAGGAGAGTTGTGTCTTGAAATAGACTAATAAACTGACCGACAATGGCAGGAATAACAGCTTTGAGTGCCTGAGGTAATACAATCAGCCCTACCGATAGAGGAGTATTTAAACCCAATGCTTTAGCAGCTTCGATTTGACCTGTAGGTATAGATTGCAGTCCTCCTCGGACATTTTCGGCTAGGTAAGCAGCGCTAAATAAAGTCAGACCGATTATTGCCCGTAACACCCGGTCTGGTCGCATTCCTGATGGTAGAAATAGTGGAATAATTACTTGTCCGATGAACAAAATTGCAATCAGCGGTAATCCTCGAATTAGTTCAATGTAAAGGATAGAGAAGCCGCGCACAACTGGTAAGGTACTTTGTCGTCCTAGGGCTAGTAATACACCTAGGGGAAAACAGATTAAAATACTGATCACTGCGGCTAAGACATTCAGCAGTAAACCACCCCATTGATTAGTGGATACCTGTTTTAGTCCGAGTCCTCCTCCGAGAAGCCACAGGAAGATTAATAATGCAATAAACCAAGCTAAAGGTAACCAATTACCCAGTTTTGGTTGAGTTTTAGCAACCTGTTGTCCTCCCCAAGCACTAGCTACCAGTAAGACTAGTATTCCTAAGAGCAATAAGCGATAGGGAATTGCTACTGGAAATAGAACTAAGATAGCACCACTGATCACAATAGCTATTAACACATTGCGACTAAATAGAGTGATAACATTTCTTGCTAAAACTCCCCACGTTATCCCGGATAGGAATACAATAATCCCCAGAATCAACCATGGACGCCAGTTTTCGGTGGCGGGATAGGTTCCTACAAAAAACAGACGAAAGTTATCTTTAATAACATCCCACTGGGCTTCAGTGGTTGCCCATGTTATCAAGCCTTTAACGGTTACGAATAGAAACCATAAAACACTAACCGTTAATAGGCTATTATACCAATTACTAAATAAATTTTTCTTTATCCAGGTAATTGGATTAACCTGTAGTTCAGGGGGTGGTGCTAGTTCAGGAGGTTGAGAATTAACAGTAGTCATTATCTAGTTATAAGTCAACAGTTAACCAATTAAGTTAACCAATTAAGTTAACCAATTATCTTTCCTGCAATTGAACTGTCCGATTCAACAGATTCATCACGAAAGAAATGATCAGGTTAATGGTTAGATAGGTCAGGGGTATGATCACCACGATTATTTCTATTTCATGACCGGCTTGGTTGAAGGTGGTTTGAGCAATGGAGTAGATATCTGGGTAGCCAATCGCAGATGCTAAACTGGAGTTTTTGGCGAGGTTCATATACTGGCTGTTTAGGGAAGGGATAATCACCCGCAAGGCTTGGGGAAAAATAACTAACCGCATAGCTAAGCCTGACTTAAGTCCCAAGGATCTTGCTGCTTCCCACTGTCCCTTCTGTACTGACTCTATTCCAGCTCGGACAATTTCCGCGATAAACGCACCTGTGTAAAAGACTAGACCAGCTAGTAAGGCACAGAACTCAATAGTTAGCCGGAGTCCGCCTTCAATATTACCTGTGTCGAGAACTTGGGGTCTTTGCCAACCAAAACCGATGATGATAATTAAGACAGCAGCAATTGCGATCGCAATTAAAGCAATTAACTGCGGCTGACCGGATTGTGCTTGTTCTACCATCAGTTTAGTGCGCCACTGCCAGATTAAAACTGCTGCGATCGCACCGACTAGCAAAACCACCAACCACAGAAATAGCTGGGTGGTGAAGGGAGGCCAAGGAATATAAATTCCCCGCTTGCTCAAAAATATCGACCCAGGTAACTGAATTTTTTCCGACAGTTTTGGCAGTTGAAAGAAAACCCCAAAGTACCAAAATAGCAATTGCAGCAGCAGTGGTGTATTGCGCACCACTTCCACATAAAGCAGACTCAGCTTACTCACTAGCCAATTGTCAGAAAAACTAGCTATCCCGGCGGTAATACCAACAATAGTTGTCAGGATAATCCCAAACACCATCACCCGCAATGAATTAGCCAGTCCGATCAATAAAGCATAGCTATAGGGGTCAGTGGCTTTGTAGGGAATGGGGGTATCGCCAATGCCAAATTTGGCTTCATCTTGCAGAAAATCAAACCCCAATTTAATCGCTTGTTGCTGAATATTTCGGCTTAAGTTGCTGCCTAGCCATGCCACGACCGCAATCACCACTAGCACAAATAGGACTTGTATGGCAATGCGCCAAAATCGGTCATCTCGCCACAAAGGAGGCTTTTGACCTATATTGCTTGTCATTAGTTAGTTGTTTTGGTTGCAGGTTACAGGTTGGTTGGTTGAAGGTTTAAGGTTGGTTGGTTGAAGGTTGAAGGTTGGTTGGTTGAAGGTTGAAGGTTGGTTGGTTGAATGTTGAAGGTTGGTTGGTTGAATGTTGAAGGTTGGTTGGTTGAAGGTTGAAGGTTGGTTGGTTGAAGGTTGAAGGTTGGTTGGTTGAATGTTGGAGGTTGTAGGTTGGTTAAAGGTTAAAGGTTTTAGGTTACAGATTTTAGGTTTTAGAGGCAGTTTTCAAAGTGTTGGATGCTACTCGAAACCGCTCCCTAGCCCCCCAAATTTGGGGGTAATTTGGCTCAAAGTCTCCCAGATTTCGGGGATAATCGTGGCTCATGCCAAACATTTGGTACTTCTAAAAGATCCTCTTAGGTTTTAGGTTTACCGTTAACATTCAACCTCCAACATTCAACCCCCAACCTTCAACCTTCAACCTGAAACAGTTAACAATCCCTTAACGGAAGGGTGGAGAATACAAAATACCCCCACGAGTCCAGAGGTCATTCAGACCCCGATTGAGTTTGAACTGAGAACTTTTACCCAAGTTCCGGTCATAGACTTCGCCGTAGTTACCCACGTGCTTAATCACTCGCGCTGCAAAATCGTTTTCTAAACCGAGATCTTTGCCTAAGTCACCTTCAACACCCAGGAAGCGTTTGACAGTCGGGTTAGGACTGTTGCTCATTTGTGCCACATTCGCCTTAGTAATGCCTAACTCTTCTGCTTCAATCAAGGCGAAAGTCACCCACTTAACGACATCAAACCAAGCGGAGTCATTATTAACAGTTACTGGTCCCAAGGGTTCCTTGGACATGGTAACATCTAGAAGTATATGATCCTCAGGCTTAGGCAGAGTGCTGCGTTTGGCAAGTAGTTGGGATTTATCAGAAGTCATGCCGTCACAACGTCCTTCGTCATAGGCAGTATAGGCAAGGTCTGCTTTCTGAAACACCACTGGCTCAAATTCAACACCTGCTTCCCGCATCTTGTCGGTTAAATTCAACTCAGTAGTAGTTCCAGTTTCCACACAGACGGATTTGCCTTGAAAATCTTTCAGTGTTTTAATCCCACTGTTTTTGCGCACCATCATGCCCTGACCATCATAAAAGGTAGTAGGGGCAAATTCTAAGTTATTGGTAGAGCTATCTCGGCTAAGAGTCCAAGTGGTATTGCGCGAGAGCATATCCACTTCACCAGTCTTGACGGCGGTAAATCGCTCCGTGGAGTCAAGGTTACGGTACTCTACTGCTGCTGGGTCATCAAACAAAGCAGCAGCAACTGCTTTACACACATCCACATCTAGCCCGGAGTAGTTTCCGCTCCCATCCACAAAGCTAAATCCGGGAATGCCACCGTCAACACCACAAATCAGCTTGCCACGGCTCTTGACTATATTTAAGCGGCTTTGTGTAGCGCTTGTCCCACCTCCTTCACAGGCTGTTAAGGGTGCAACTAATACTAGAGTGGCTAGTACCAGAGAACTCCATTTAGGCATAAGTTTTTTCTTGGTCTTGTTTTTTAGATAGACAACGGCCTCACGCGATCAGCTGACATGAGCTTCCGCTGCTTAAGCTTGCTTGCATTTTAGATCAAGTTGGTTAGATTACTTATGCAGCTAGATTAGTTATCTAGCAAAGGGAACAGGGAGTAGGGAGTAGGGAGTAGGGAGTAGGGAGTAGGGAAATTCCGATCAAATCAAAAATTATCATAATTTCGACACGGATGGCTATCCTATCCGTCGGCTGCTAATGGGTAATTACAGTAGACTTCGCTGCAGTTGTCGGGAACTTCAGACCAGGGAAATTTAGTTATTGTAGTTATAAACTTTAAATTATAATTATTTTTAAGTTTTTTTAAAAAACTCAGGTGGTAATAAGCCGGACAGGCACGTAAAAAAAATAAGTATTTCTAGACTACAGGTAGTCCCAAATCACGACCAAACCTCAAGTCTTGGGATGTTACGGTGCCTGCTCCGGATGCATCTGTGTATTCAGTAACGCCGTCACTGGCATCAGTGTAATTCTTAAGAAACTATTTTAATTATATTTTTTGGTTATCTCTTTGTTTATCCTCTTTCTATATCAAATTACTGAAATATTCCTAAAAATTACTTCCTGTAATGACAACTCCTCGATTGTATCTGCCCAAACCCCGAGAGGCGGTGGGCAACTATCTCAGAATCATTTCGATCAATGATGTTTACGACATCAAGAATTATCCCTACGTGGAAACAGTGATTAAATCCCTGAAGGAAACATCGGAAGATGCCATCGTGATTGCCTGCCTCAGCGGGGACTTTCTCTCTCCTTGTTTAATTACCTCCCTTGATGGCGGTAAAGCCATGCTGGACGTGCTCAAGGTAGTCAACATTGATTATATTTGCTTGGGCAACCATGAATTCGATGTCAGCGTGGATGTCCTAGGTGAGCGTTTTAAAACCTACGAAGGGAAATGCTTAAATAGCAACATCTTGGACTTGCCAATTGTGGATGCCAGTGGTCAGCTGCTTCCGAAATATGACATTGTTGAAGTAGGTTCTCGTAGAGTTGCTTTTGCTGGATTTTGCACTAGTAAGATCAATACTTTCCGACCCGGGGCGAACCTAACCATTCAACCCATCTTTGATGCGTTAAAAGAAACCTGGTCTAAGTGTTCCAATGACGCAACCATGCTGATTCCGATGACCCATCAGACCATTGCCGAAGATCGGGAACTAGCCACGGGGATCCAGAAAGATGACCAACTTAGTGGTAAGGTTCCTGTAATTGTTGGGGGGCACGAGCATGAGATTTATATTGAGAAAATTGAGCGGAGCCTGATTGTTAAGGCTGGTGCTGATGCTACTAATGTGGTTGTTGTTGATGTCTGGTGGGATGCTTCCGAGCAGTGGCATAGTGCTGTTCATCTGTTGCCAGCCAGCCATTTTGATGCCGATCCCAAGGTCCAAAAGTTTGTAGAAAGTACCCAAAATTTTCTAGGTTCCCTGATGGATGTGGAAATTTTTGAGGTGAAAGAACCCATGTCCTCTAAACGGATGCGATTCCAACCCGAAAAAGTGGCCTCAACCCTATGTTCTTATATCAAGAAAAGCTTTAAAAATGTCGATATAGTTATGATCCAGGGAGGATCCTTTCGGGGTAAGCGAGACTATGAGAAGGGAGAATCGTTCACATATAGGGATTTGTTGGAAGAGATGCCATTGGATACCGAAATGGCCTTGATTCAGGTGCCTGGCTACATCTTACAAGAGGCGATCGCCGAAACTCGCGGCACGCCCGAGCGGGAAGCCTCCAATTTTCTCCATGCCGATCTTGATGTAGTAGTTGAAGACTACCCCAGTCTGAAAATTGTCAGCATTAACCACGCCCCATTTGACCCCCAAAAGATTTACACCCTCAGTATTGTCCAATTCTTGCTGAGGGGGCTCGATCAAATCAAACCGTTGGTAGATTATGTCAACGCAAATGGAGGTGTTCCACCTTTGGAGCAATGTCTTCCAGGCCAAAACTTGATCGTAGAAAGCTGTATGAAAGATGCCTGGAGAGTCCTAATTAATTATGAGGAATGGGACGCCGATGGCGATGGGCAAATCACCAGAGAAGAGCTGAAACAGGGTGTCAAAAATGCCTTTGCCTTTCTCGATCAAAATCAGGATGGCTATATTTCCCCGCCAGAACTACGGGCAGCATTGGCAGAACGGACAGGCCGCACCCAGAAAGGATTAATCAGCCTGATGTTTGAGGTTTTGGATGTCGATAAAGATGGTATGGTATCGATGGATGAGCTGGCATCGTTAGCAATGTAAGGAGAACACAATGCTTAATTCCCAAGCCCGTCCCATTTATCGATACTGATGGGGGTACTGATGGGGGTGTTGATGATGCTCTCGCGATTATCATGGCTCTGAATTGTGAACAAATTGAGCTCAAATCAGTCACCGTGTTAGCTGGCAATATTGATTTCATCAAGCTGCTAATAATGTGTTGCGGGTGATTGACATTGTTCAACCAAACCAGCCTCCCCTAGTGGCAAAAGGCTGTGAAAAACCTCTGGTTCGTCCTCCCTTCAATGCTGCAGGTATTCATGGCTCCGATGGACTGGGAGAACTGCATCAGTTTAAAAATGCTGATGGCAGCCCAAGTATCCCCAACTTACCATGGAGCCTTCTTCAGAAGATGCTGTTGATGTATTGCTGAAAGCCGCCCAGGAATATGGCAGCGACTTGACCATTGTGGCTCTAGGACCATTGACCAATATTGCAACAGCTCTGCAGCGCGATCGCACCACCCTGCAAGATCAATAGATTATGTCTGGTTTCTAGCTACTATTCTTCTAGCTACTATTGTCACCCCGCCAGAATTGTGATATACAGGCACTGGTAAAGTCTTGAGAGTTTCTCAACTCCTACCCTGGCGATCAAATAGCACTCGCGGTTTCAGCAAAATCTTAAACAATAGTAAAAGCGATCGCATTTCTGATGGAGTTTCCCGTCGCTGCCATCGACCCGGACGGCAAAAGAGTATCTCTACCAAAGTGCGATGCTCTTGGAGAGTTAATGGGTCAAACATAATTCGTAGACTAGCTTCTTCACCACTGTTGTCAATTTCAGTAACTACTCCTGACAACTCTAGCTTTTCCTCGATCATCTCTAGTTCCACTGGCAACGGTTCAGTGGCAGTGTTTGGGCTATCTAATCGTAAATCAGCCACCTCGGTCAAAGCCACTTGAGCACCAATTTCTGAAATCTTGGTGGTCATACCCCAGACAGTCTGATTTGAGATCTCAAGCCGCACCACTCGGCGCAACTTGAACCACTGGTAAAGGTCAGGATTAGGGACATCCACTACAATCAATAAAGCAATACCCAACATGATCAGGTTATAGATACTCCAAATCCAACCTAGACTCAGACCTTGAATCATCTGAGCGTCAGTAGCTGATATCCCACTTCCCCAATACATCACAGAAGTACTCAAATTCATCCATAGGCTAACTGCTGTAGCGATAAATAGGATAATCAAAGGCAATCCCAACTTGGAGTTAAACACAAAGCGATCGCGTTTTACGCCTTTGGGTGTGACCTTAAATCCTTTGCCAAAGGGATTCAGCATGACTTGTATCACTGTCAAGCTCAGAGGAACACACCAAGGCAATGAGTAAATATCCGACAACAATCCTGACCGGGAACGAAGGTTTAACCAGGAAAAAACTGTGAGCTGTATCAGATAATAAGGTAGCAAGAAATACAACAATTCAGCAGCCGTTGCTTTTAAGGGAATCACCCCTAGAAATGAATAAGCTAGGGGCATTAACAGGAATCCGAAGCGAGATAAACCGGTAAACCAATTTAGTAATCCATCTAAATGGGCTAGCCTTTGGATTGGTTTTAACCCCGGAATAGTTAGAGGGTTGGCATCAATAAAAAATGCCTGCAATGTTCCTTGAGCCCACCGCAATCGTTGAGCTACATGGGCAGCAATATTTTCTGCGGCTAAACCAGCACTAAGTTTTTCATCTAAATAAATAACTTGGTAACCCATTGCTGCTATCCGAATACCAGTAAAGTAATCTTCAGACAAAGAATCGGTTACAAAACCACCAGCCGCTTCTATAATATCACGTTTAACAACAAAGGAAGTTCCGGAACAAACCACACCGCCAGCACCATCCCTGATGGGCTGAACTTGCCGATAAAATATCTCTTCTTCTGGCAGTAGCACATCTTCTAAACCTAAATTGTAGGCAATCGGGTCAGGGTTATAAAAGCTTTGAGGAGTTTGGACTAATCCGACATTACTATTTTTAAAAAACCCTACGGTGCGAGTCAGAAAATTTTTAGTCGGGACAAAATCAGCATCAAATAATACAATCAAATCCCCTGATGTTTTTGGAATAGCATGGTTTAAGTTTCCCGCTTTGGCATAGGAATTATCTGGACGAGTGATATAGTTACACCCCAATTCAGCAGCTAGATCTTTGACATTTTGACGTTTGGTATCATCTAGTAAATAAACGTTTTTGTTGTCATAATCTATCCCTTGACAACCCATAATTGTTCGCTTTAAAATAAAACAGGGTTCATTATAGGTTGGGATGAAGATATCCACAGAAGGATTAAACCTTCCTGAAATCACATCTATTGATAACTGGGAAGCCTGAGCGCTACGGTTTTTGACCCTTAACATTAAAAATAGCTGGATAATACTGCTGGTTAGCAACAACATTTCCAGTAAAAATAATCCTAGGCTAAAGACACCATTAAGGGGATCCACTAAATTGAGGGTAGAGAAGATTCGCCAGAGCAGATATCGTCCCAATAGTGCTAGCAAAATCCCCACCACTAAATTTCTAGACCAAGTGCGAGGACGGGGAGAGAGTTTCGTGACCCCCAGCACAACTACCATTAAGATAATTGTTGGCAGTAATAAGTAGTGGTGCTGAGTCACCATTGGTGCTTCCAGCCACATCGGTGGGTTTATTTGCCAGACATGCAGCTGAGCAAATAGCTGGGTAATCTGCCCCTGACCAGTCAACCAAGCTAAAGCGATCGCACTAAAACTAGTAAATAGAATCAGCATCACGACCGTTGCGGCTCGTAACCTAAAAACTTGTTTGTTAGAAGAACACCTAGAGTTTGGGTAGCTCACTTTGGGAACTGTCATGTCTAAAAACAGGTATAGCGCTGTGGGCAGGGAATAGGGAATAGGACATTAAAAAGTGTGGTATTATAAAGGTTATAGCAATTATTTGCCCCTTGAATTTGGAAACACCATTACACCCATTACTGTCTCATAACTTGTTATTTTAAACTCAACCAAACTAATAAAATAGTATGTGACTAATCTAGATGATATTGAGAATAGATTAATAGAACCTGAGCCAAATATTAAAATTTACTTAAATTACCAAGTTTGGGATATGTTAATGGATAAAATATTTAATGAGCTAGAGTTGAGAAGTATTCACTAAATTTTTTAACAAAAACTCAGGCTAATGCTACCGAAGACTAGACATAATAGCAAATAGAGTAATGTTTCCACGAGATAGATAATCTGATCAAACTTAACTATTTAGCGATCTTTGGTGCTACTGCCTTTTTAAGCGTAGGTTGTGTAGCAGGAGTACCTGGGAATCAAGAGTACTGTTCAGGCAAAACCCTCTACCTCTAGGTCTACGACAACCAAGATTGATGTGTCCACTGTTCCAGCTGCTGAACCAGCTAGAACAGTGGCACAGGCAACAAGTAGATCAGGAAATTTTGTAACAGCAGCCCATTCTACTCAAGGCATGGTAAGTTTAGTCACAGACAATGGACAACGTTACCTGAAGTTTGACGAAACCTTTAAGACCGATAACGGACCCGATTTAATGGTGCTGTTGCACCGCCAAACTGTCCCCAAATCCTACAGTAAGGAAAATTATGAAAGTCTTGGTCCTCTTCAGCAGGTCAGTGGGACTCAAGGGTACCGTATCCCTGCTGATGTTAATCCAGAAGACTTTAGCTCTGTAGTAATATGGTGCCGTAAATTCAACGTCACCTTGGCCTTTCGGCCACGCTACGCGAATGGCTACGCCACCCTTAGTAATTAGTAGCACTAATTAGTAGCAATTAAGGCAAGTTCCTAAGGACTAATGACTAAACAGCCTATAGTACAGGCTGACAAAAAATTCCTTGACTGGAAACGCTAAATAGGTTATCGGATTAATCGTCACAATGATGTTACGCACATCACGAGTGGCTAGATTAAGGATTTGTTGGGCTACCCAATCCGCTGACATGACCCCAATCGGATTGAGATTACTTTTAAATGGTCCGAGGATTAGTTTACGTACTACACAAGGAGCATCTAGACGACGGAGGGTAACTAGGTCTCCTAGGGTACGTTTGCTCAGTTCATACAAAGGACTAAACGCTGGACTAACTTCCGCTTCCGAAGTATTAACCCAAACTTCCTTGCGAGCAATATCTTGGTTCGTCCGAACAGTGGATAAAAACATCTCCAGCAACCGCCAACTTGATAATGTGTTGACCTCGTAGGATTTTGCGATCGCATCGGCTGTCCGTTCTTGATGAACATTGATGCCGTGATTGAGAATTAGAATATCCAAATTTTCCAAATGTGGGGCTAGTTCGGACTCTTTACTCACTTGCCAAGTGAAGGTTTTTACTGGCAAGCTTTCACCATTGACACTTAACGTAACAGTTTGTTCTTGGGAGGTCAGAGCAATCACTTTTGCTCCCCGTTGCTGGAGATGGTACAACAGTGACTGTCCCAAAGTTCCCGATGCTCCCGTCACTGCAATAGTTTTCCCTTGGAGCGATAGTGCTGTCCCCATCAGTTTGTCTACTAAAGTCAATGTGCCGCCATAGTAAGCCTTTTGGTTATCAAAGTGATGTCGCCAATGGTAGCTGCGATTTACCATCCAACCGGAAGGAGGACAGAGGAATGGACCCGGAAGGTGGGTTCCATCAGTCAACTTATCAGCTCCCTTGATGCCATAGCCACGAGCGATCGCACCAAATAGAAATACCATAGAGTACACAGAACCAGCCAAAGCTGCCCAATGCATATCTGGTGTCCAGGTATAAGCCAACCACCATAGCACCAAGCCTAACATTAGCATGACCAAGGCTTCTGGCACATCATTACGCCAGTGCGCCTGTCGATATATGGTATCACTGACAGCAGTTAAATCCTGACGGAAGACCCGATGATGCCACACATGCAAGCGATACAGAGGTTTCCAGTGATGGGACAGGAGGTGATAGAAGTCTCGCACCAGTTCTACCCACAGAATAGAACCCAGTCCCAAAACCCCTATAGCTAGCCAGAAATTTACCATAAACATGATTATGATGCCTAGAGTGAACAGTAATTTGTCGTGTTGGCAAATTGCCCATTCACATCATAATTAGGTAGGTAGGTAGAAGTGAAACTAACATGCTCACGGTTGACCGTTAACACTCACCTGTGAAGCATCAACTTTCAACCATCAACTTTCAACCTTCAACCATCAACCATCAACCTTCAACCTTCAACCTTCAACCATCAACCTTCAACCATCAACCTTCAACATACCATCTTCCATATAAGACACTTGGTCAGCTACATCGATAATACGAGGATCGTGGGTTACCATCAGCACTGTGCAGCCTTTATCCTTAGCCAGACGACGCAGAAGCTCAATGACTGTATGACCACTGTGAGAGTCCAAGGCTGCCGTTGGCTCATCTGCCATAATTAGGGGTGGCTCTTTAGCTAAAGCCCGCGCGATCGCTACCCGTTGCTTCTGCCCCCCTGACAAGTCACTCGGTCTAAGATGTCCTTTCCCCTCTAAACCAACCTGCTCTAATAAGGTTTTTGCCTGCTGTCGAGCGTTGACCCCCCGAATGCCCTTAATGTTTAGCACAACTTCCACATTCTCTGCTGCTGTCAGAGCTGGAAATAGGTTGAAGTGTTGGAAAATAAAGCCAATGTGTTCTCGTCGAAACTCTGCCAGCTTAGTTCTAGACATACCGGTAATTTCTTGACCCAGTAAATAGACTTTTCCTAATGTCGGGGTCAGTAATCCCGCCAATATTGACAAAAGGGTAGTCTTGCCAGAGCCAGACGGTCCCATTAAAAGTTGGATATCACCACGTTTGACTTCCCAGTCTATTCCTTTGAGGACTTGAACACGGTTTTGTCCTGACTCGAAGTCCATCTGCACCCCTTTAGCAAGAATGGAGCGTATACCATACTTAGGTAAATCTATAACTTTAGATACTTTAGAGCCGCCCTTAATCAGTTTTTTGGGAAACACCATATATTAAACTTTAGCAGCACCCGTTGACTAGACTCTTAGGTCGTACTGCTGGAAATTGACGACTCCCCATCGCTAAAGCTAGGGGATTCTGGCAGGTTGATCGGCGAACCGGCGACCTACACTGAATAAAAACGTTTTGTTTCACATCAGAGGGACTGGCCATAAGTTCTACTGCTAGAGATAAGACTTATTATGCTACATCTTAATCTCTAGATGGGTATTGTCGGATACTTGTTCCGATTGCTTCTACTTGACCCTTATCCCTTATAGTGCTAAGGATCGTAGATAAAAGCGTAGGTGGAAGCTACACCTGTGAACTACAATAGCCTGAGCTTACGCTACAGCAATGGATTCGGACTTCACAAGGAATTGCCTAAATTTAGTTCCCCAAACCCAGGTCTTATATTCCTGCCCTCACCAGCAGTCCTAATTTCTAAGACCGATGATTCTGCTTGGTTGGTTTTTTGGCAACAAGGTTTTTTAACTTGGTTATCGTCAAAGCGCGTTTTTGATGCTAGCAACTTTTTGGCACAATTCCCAGAAAAAGGCTCTCCCATACGACGCTCATCAAGCACGGATAGAGCGCGGGACTTCTCCCCTAACCTTTAATTCTGGCAGATAGCTATTTTATAATCTAAAGTATAACATAAATCTCATCCACTGGGACTATCCCCATCCCATCAAGCTAGGGGCAAAGATAGCTGATTGCTGATTGCTCAATGCTTAACCCCTTTTCGCACTTTGAGAAACCCAAGGCAGCAATTGATTAACATCTAGCAAAAAGACTGTCAAAGATGTATTTTCTTGGGGAATCACCGCAACATGACTAGCAATTCCTAGGGTATCAGCTTGACGAAAAGACTCTGGTAGGGTACGAATATCACTCACGGAAACCTCTATCAAATTCGGTGTTTTGAGTACAGGGATACCAAATCGTTCACCCATTGTATTTTGAGCAATCAGCAGGAAGCGTCCTGGGTTAGAAGTGCTGATTTTGCTAGATTTAAATAACCGGCGATGCAAGTCGATAATAGGAATTTCCTGATCATCGATATGGGCAATGCCAATATCATTGAGTCCACTGCTATAAACAGTTGTATAATTAATTACTTTTTTTACACACTCAATCGGAAATGCGAAATTGATGCTGTCTATTCTAAAGACCACTAATTTTAAGAATGATGTAGTATTCTGATTTTGCAATCGATTACTATCACTCAGCTGGGAGTCAATTAAGTTATTTTTCATAATATCGAATTCATCTTCATCTTGTTCAAATAAGTATGAATGATTAAAAATTACAATTATTATAATCAGGATTTGTAAGCAATGGTAATTAAATAGATTAACTCACCAGACTAAGTTGGTAAAGTTAGGATTAAAAGTATAATGATGCACTATAATTCAAGGCTATGGGTGCAAGTAAATGATTAGTAGTGGAGACCCCTCAAGAAGCTAATTGCTTATTGCTTTGAGCTAAACGCTGATTAGGAATGGCTGATAGCACATCAAGTAGCACCATCTGTAGCGCATTAGCTGATCAATTAATACTTAAACTTCAGATTTACTTTGTTCAATAATGTTTTTTATTTTTCCAATAAAATCTTGTTCAATATAAGGTTTAGTAAAGTAAGCGTTAGCCCCCAAATGCATTGCTAAACGCTGATGTTTTTCACTGCTACGAGAGGTAAGCATTGCTATAGTAATTTTTGATAACTGAGGGTCTTGGCGACGTTGACCAAGAAACTCAAAACCGTTCATATTCGGCATTTCAATATCACAAATTATCATCTGCACTTTCGAACTTTGCCGCAATTGTTCCAAGGCTTCGTGTCCATCCCGAGCCTGTAAAACTCGGTAACCCGCTTTTTGCAAGCTCATAGCCAAGGTTCGTCGTAAACCTGTCGAATCATCCACAATTAAAATTGTGGGAAGTGGAGCAGTTTTAGCAGGAGTTTGAGTCCGGTTAACCGATGACTTTTTCTTAGTGGTAGCTTCGAGTATATGAGACAAGCTTCTCGGTTTAGTCTCTTCTTGGCTTTGAGCTAAAAATTGCTCTAGCAGGGCGTTACCATCCATCACCGGAATTAAACTACCATCCCCCAAGATGGTACAACCATAGGTATAACTGGGAGCCGCAAGCACTTTGCCAAAGGGTTTAATCACTAGCTCTTGCTCTGTGATCACGCGATCGATTTCTAACCCAAAAGCCTGCTGCTCTCGACGCATTACTACCAGAGGTAATGCCCAATCTTCAGGAGTGGGGACATAGACTAAAGCTTTGCTAGGAGTAGTTTCCCTGACTGGACAGTTATATTCCAAAAGATCAGACATGGTATAAGTGGGAACCATTTGTCCGCGCCATAGCAAAAACCGTTTTGTCCCAGATTTTTGCATCTGATCCCCCTTGGGAACTACAATTTCCTCAATACTGTCTGATGGTAAAGCGATAACAATTGGACCGACTGTAGCAATTAGTAATTTAGCAATGGTGAGAGTTAACGGCAGGCGTAGGGTAAAGGTTGTACCCTTACCTGGAGATGAGGTGACAGAGATTTTACCTTTGAGAGCTCGAATTTGAGAGCGTACTACATCTAAACCTACTCCCCTACCAGACAGTTCACTGACTTTAGCTGCGGTGGAAAATCCTGGCTCAAAAATCATCTTTAACAGTCGGGATGGGGGAGCTTTAGCAATTTGTTTGGCTGACAACAATCCCTTGGCCAATACTTTTTTACGAATGCGTTCAATATTAAGACCTTCACCGTCATCCTTAACTTGAATAATGGTTTGATTGCCTTTATGATAGGCCCGAATTTCAATTTGTCCTTCCTCTGATTTACCTCGTTTGCGCCGAATTTGAGGGGATTCAATGCCATGATCAAAAGCATTCCGGAGTAAATGTAGTAAGGGGTCATAAAGTTTTTCCAGCACTGCTCTATCCACCAAAACCCCTGTACCACTAAGCTTGAGTTTTGCTGGCTTGTGGTGTTGGGTAGAAAGATCCCGTAAAGCCCGGGGAAAGCGGTTGAGTACTTGACCCAGAGGCAACATCCGCGCCCACATCAGCTCGTCTCGTAGCTGAGAAAGCATTTGCCGCTGTTGTTCCAAGGTCTGATCAGACTGCTGAGCAAATAGGGTTATATCCCCCACGGCTTCTTTAAGCAGCATCATTTCTTCTTGTAGTCCTTGGATCAAAGCATGGACGTTGCTATAGCTATCCATTTCCAAAGAATCAAACAGGGGTTTGTTAAATGGGTCTGACTCACTCTCTAGGCTCTTTTGGCCTGACCACGTTACCGATTGCTGGGGTGAGTTTCTCTCACCGACAGAATTCGTCCCTTGCTGGTTCAACTCATTCTGACTAAGGGAGGCAAAGCTAGGATTTGACACCATTGATCCAGCACTTGAGGCACTCGCTAGACTCTGATCAGATAACTCTTGTATTTGACTAACAATGGTTTGACAAAGTTCAAATCTTTGGGTTAGTTCCCGCACTGCTGCTTGTAATTGTTCATTTTGCAGTCCAATACTATTGCGGTTGATCACCAGTTCCCCTACCAGATTGTTCATCCGTTCTAGTCGCTTTAAGTTAACCCGGACTGAACTCTCGGGGGAGATAGAGGTTGGACTTTGGCTGGGATGGTCTGACGGCTTAGGAGTAGCTTGATTAGGTCGAGTAGGTTGATCCTGCTGGGATTTAGCCGATTGAGTGGTTTGGTTGATAGCTAATTCATTGGCTAGGAATGCGGCTGCTGGTAGGGTTGGTGGTGATGGAACATCTGAAGCAGGCATATCCTGGAGCGGTGGCAGGCTTTCAAAGATTTGTTCAATCTTTTCCACAGCAGCTTCCAGGGTTTTTGGTACCTCTAGGGATGAGTTCTTGAGGGGAGCAGAAGCAGTGCTTGATGGATTGGGCGAGTTCGCTACTGGTTTAGATCCTGGGGTAGGGTCAGCCTTAGAGTTACTCAGGTCTTGCTGGTCTTGCTCCGAGTGTGGAACAGTTTCTGCTGTCGGGGAAATGGTTTCCTCTGGGAAAGATGCTTCTGCCTCTTGGACTGGGTTAACTTGATCCTCTGAAGGCGTAGATTGATCAGATGGTATGTCTTGACTGGCTTGCCCCAAGTCACTAGTTCTGAGATCAGCAAGAATCGGTGGGCTCAGAGGAACTTCCTGAGCTGGCAGGTTCACTTGGGGTTGCTGGGCAGTAGTTTCAGTTTCCTGGGCTAGAGCAACGTCTTCAAAGAGTAAGGTCTGTTGATCTTGGTTAAAGTTGTTAAAAATATCAGTAACATCAACTGAGTCGGTAACCTTCCAAGATGGTGGCTCAACAGTTGCTTGATCTAGGTCAGTTTCCTGATCGGCAAGGGTGGGTGAGGTCTCGAAAGTCTCTTCGACTAGTGGATTCAGTTGGGATGGTTGGGTAGCGGTTTGCTCGGATAAGGTAAAGTCTTCAAAGGCATTGGTTGCTTCGCCTAGGTTAAAGTCACTAAAGATATCTTCAAATTCAGAGGTGGTATTTAGACTATTTGTGATGTCATTAGCCGGAGGAGCAGGGGCTTCTGTTAAAGCAACTAGAGCAGTCGAGGGATTTCCCCCTTGAGTGCGATCGCCTGCTAGTACAGCAGCTCGTCCTGTTGTAAAGTCAGCTAGGGCCAGTTCAATAATTTTCAAGACTTGGTGGGGATTTTGCTCTACTGCCGCTACAGCCGTTTGGGCAATCGCTCCAAATCCGGACAAGTTCAGTAACTCAGCAAAGCCAGCAAATACGTCTGCTTGTGCCTTTAATTCCCCCACCACCTCATAATTTTGGGGATTGGCTAGGACAGAAGCAAGACGTTCTAGTCCCTGAGCCACATCAACCTCAAAAATAGAGGATACAATATCAATACCTAAGTCACCGGAACTAGGAATGTAGTTATCAACCTGTGTTAGGGCATCACCGAGTCGTTCTTCAATCTGGGCATAAGTGGATTGAGCCCTGGCTAGGGCTTGCTCTGGGTCAAAATAGCCTTGCTCAATTTGCTGGATGAGGGGGTTCCGGAGGCAGTCATAAGCTTTGAGCAGCAAGCTTTCTAGCTCAGTATCAAGTTGTACCTCGTCGCTGTAGAAAGCCTTGAAGATATCTTCGAGACGATGAGCCAAGGTTTTAATTGCCTCTAGCCCAACACTGGCAGCACCTCCCTTGATGGAGTGAGCGGCTCGCATTAAATCGTGGATCTTAGCCGTGGTTCGTTCTTGCTGGAGATTCAGTAAGCCTGTCTCGATCAGTTGCAACAGCTCTGGTGCCTCTTCGATAAAAAACTGATAGGCTTGGTCTTGGATCTCAGAGTGAGTTGCCATGGTTCTTCATTGGTCATTGGTCAAGAGAAAATTGGAAATTGGTCATTGGTCATTGGTCATTAACAAAATACTAATAACTACAATGACACTAACTCACCTTGAACTTGCCCACACTATCTTGCAGTTGCTCAGCCACTGTTAGCAGTTCTTTGAACGAGTTAGATACTTGGCTGACTTCTGTGGAGGTTCTATTCGCGATCGCTGCTACGTCAGCCATAGTGTCAGTCACTGATTCGCTGGCTTGGGTTTGCTCAACAGCTGTGATGGCAATTGCTTTGACCAACTCATTTATCTTGACCGTTACGGCAGTAATTTGATTCAAACTCTGGCGGGTCTCATCCACCAGTTTAGTCCCAACTACCACTTGCTCAGTTCCCTCTTCCATAGCGGTTGCCACCTCATTGGTTTCCGCCTGAATGTCTGCTACCAGCTTTTCAATTTCCGCCGTTGCCTCCGCCGATTGATGGGCCAAGGCTCGGACTTCATCAGCAACTACCGCAAAGCCTCGACCGGCTTCCCCAGCACGAGCCGCCTCAATAGCGGCATTGAGGGCTAACATATTAGTTTGCTCAGCAAAGCCACTAATCAGGTTGACTACCTTAGAAATCTTTTGGGACGATTCCCCAAGGCGTTTGACCTTCTTAGCCGTACTACCTACAGTTTCCCGAATCGCCATAAAACCTTCTACAGTGCGGTTCATAGCAGCATCTCCGGCTTCCACCGTTTGAGCTGCTTGTTTAACTGCAGCTTCGGCTTCAGAGGCACTGGCAGCCACAGAGCGAGTTGAGACTGTCATGTCATGAATTTTTTGTAAAGCATTAGCAATTTCCTCCGCCTGTCGTAAAGCTTCTGTGGATAGCTCTCGGATCGCTGCTTCATCTTGAGTAGTGGTGGTGGTGACTTGCTTAGTTGCCTGTTGCACTTGCACCACAAGTTTCCGCAAGCTTTCGATTGTAGCATTGTAGGAATCGGCAATAGTTCCCAATTCATCGGCAGTCACTTGGGCTCGAATAGTGAGGTCTCCTTTACTAACTGGCTCTACTTCCATCAACAGTTCTAGAGCACGCTTTTGCAGCTCCTCTTTGAGCTGGCGCTGTTCCTGAGCAAGATTTTCGGCTTCTTGGCGGGCTGCTTCCATTTGTTCTAAGGATGTGGCTCGCTGCATAACATTGCCCAGCTGAACAGATAACTGCGTCAGGAAAATGATTTCAGACTCTTGCCACTGGTGTGGGGCCCTACAATGATGAGCAATAAGTAAACCGTAGAGTGTTTCTGCGTGGACAATTGGTGTCACTAAATTTGCTTTGATTTGCAATCGTTCCATCAACTTCTCGTGGTCACGATGGAAACCTGCTTCAAATACATTATTGGTGGCAATGACACGCCCATGTTTGTAGGCATCAAGCAGTTGCTGTGGAATACAAGCATCTTCAATTTTCTTCTCAATCCTATCCTCAACCATATTTTCAACTGCTTTCGGCCAACCCGGTTGAATTGCCTCGAATTCAATGTAGCCACTACCATCCGGATTCAGGCGGTAGATAACTACCCGGTCAGCATTCAATTGATTGAGGGCTTTTTCCACCGCTTCTTGGAAGAGAGCTTTGAGGTCGAGAGATTTGTCGATGGGGGTAGCAGCAAGGTTAATAATGACCTGTGTCCGATTTGCTTCTCGACGTACCACGTTTTCCTGACTGGTAACACTCTCAGCCATTTCATTAAAGGTCCTAGCTAGCTTACCGATCTCATCGTTAGTGATCAGATTGCTTCGGACTTGGCGTGACCCTTGAGCAAATTGCTCGGCTAAGTTTTGTAGCTGCTGGATAGGTTTAGCAATGGCTCGTCCTAGCAGAATAGCTAGTAATATATCAGCAGTCACAGCCAAGATCACTACTACCAACTGTAGGAGTAGCTTGTTGCTGAGGAGGAAGTTGAGTTGAGCTTCTGAGGTTCCCCTTACCAAAAGGGCAACTGGCTTACCACTAAAATTATTTAGCGTCCTGGCAGCGATTGTATAGGTTTCCCTCCCTATCTTGATGCGTTTGGTAATCGGATTACCCTGAGCTGTTACCGCTTGATTCAGGAAAGGGGTATCGGGCAAGAAGACTTTCGGTTGAGCTTCTGCTAAATTGGTACTTTTACCCTGGTCTAAGGCAGTTGCCAAGACAAATTGACCATCCGGTTGACGTAGATATACCGCACTATAACCTCCCCCAAAAGACTTTAGGGTATCCTCGACGATAGGCAGCTTGCCATTGACAATATCCCCAGAAACCAGTACTCCCAAAACTGCCCCTGTGTCGGTGGCTCTAACCGGTGTGACGGTGTAGCGAATCAACAGATTGTTTTGCTGGACAATCCCAGCAGGTAGGAAGGGAGACTCTTGAGCAACTTCAGACCAGCTGACCAGTTCACTGGTTTTAATTTGCTGAGGATTTTCCAGAACCTGACTGACTAAGTCATTGGGATCGAAAAACTCCGCAGTTCGATCAGCATTAGCATTGACAAGAATTCGCCGATCCTTTCCCACCAACGTGGCATATTCAATCCGACGAGTCTGGATTTCTTGCTGAAGAATATCTTTCACTTGTTTAAGCAACCCGGGGGTTAAGGGTTTACCTTGAGCATAGGTTTGAACCGCTTGAATAATTGCGCTATTGTCAGATTGTCCCCGAAAACCAAACCCCATCTGATTAATTTTGATATTATAGATAATATCCATAACCGCCAATTCTGATTTGGCTTGGTTGATTAATTGAGCACGACCTCCTGTAACAATCAAAAAAGCCCCCACACCTGCTAAGCCAACTACGGAGATCACTTCTGATGTGAACAGGGCTAAGAGCTGTTTACCTTGTATGGGCAAATCATAAAACCATTTCAAAAATAAAGATGGAAGTCTTTGGGGTGGTGCAAGCTTTGACTGGATTAACTTAGGTAGTGGTAGCAGTGATTTCCCCAGTTTAGTTTTAAGGGTAGATTTTGACAGATCCAAAGCTTGGTAGCTGCCATTATGACCATTTTCTGATAATTTATAAGCTAAATTATCAGAAAATTTAAGATCATAATTATCAATCTTGTGACCATTGTTATCCTTAAGGGAGTTATTCTGAGGAGGGATTTGAGTCATGGAATACGCCCAATTAATTAAAAATAGGTAGTTTCTCGTTGTGAAGACACCCAGGGTTTGGACATCGCTGCCACCATTGCCTAACTCGGGGTGACTGAAAAACTTCAGAAGTTACAGCCATAGAATTCCCAGTCAATCTTGTTGAGATCACAGTTGCTTTGAAAATGGCAATTAAGAATTAAGAATTAAGAATTAAGAATTAAGAATTAAAAATTAACAATTGACTAAGAACACTAACTCACCTTGAACTTGCCTACACTATCTTGCAGTTGCTCAGCAACTGTAAGCAGTTGTTTAAACGAGTGGGATACCTGCAACGCTTCTATGGAGGTATGATTAGCGATCGCTGCCACATTAGTCATAGTCTGAGTCACTGAAACGCTTGTTTGAGTTTGCTCAACAGTTACGGTAGCGATCGCTTCGACCAACTCATTAATCTTGACCATTACTGCAGTGATTTGATTCAAACTCTGCCTGGTGTCATCCACCAGTTTCGTTCCTCCTACCACTTGTTCAGTACCAGCTTCCATGGCAGCTACCACCTCATTGATTTCCATCTGGATTTGTGCCACAATTTTTTCGATTTCTGCCGTTGCTTCTGCTGATTGATGGGCTAAGGCTCGCACTTCATCCGCAACCACCGCAAAGCCTCGACCTTCTTCCCCAGCACGAGCTGCCTCAATAGAAGCATTTAACGCTAGCAAGTTGGTTTGAGCGGCAAAATTACTAATCAGGTTAACTACTTTAGAAATCTTTTGGGACGATTCCCCAAGGCGTTTGACCTTCTTGGCAGTGCTGCCTACAGTTTCCCGAATCGCCATAAAGCCTTCCACAGTGCGGTTCATAGCAGTATCCCCAGCTTCGACTGTCTGAGCCGCTTGTTTGACTGCAGCTTCAGCTTCAGAGGCTCTAGCAGCCACAGCTTGAGTTGAAGTCGTCATGTCTTGAATTCGTTGTAAAGCTGCCGTAATTTCCTCCGACTGTCGCAAGGCTTCTGTGGATAATTCTCGAATCGCTGCTTCATCTTGAGTAGTGGTGCTGGTAACTTGCTTCGTTGCCTGTTGCACTTGCACCACAAGTTTCCGCAAGCTTTCAATCGTAGCGTTGTAGGAATCAGCAACAGTTCCCAATTCATCGGCGGTCACACGGGCACGGATCGAGAGGTCTCCTTTACTAACTGGGTCTACTTCCATCAGCAATTCCAGTGCGCGTTTTTGAAGCTGCTCTTTAGCCGTCCGTTGCTCGGTTTCAGCAATTCTTTGCCGTTCCAAGAGGTTGATCCGGTCAAGAGTTAGTCCCACTTGGTTAGCTACTTGGGTTAAGAAATCGATTTCCGAAGCTTGCCAGGCTCGAGGTTCACTGCATTGGTGAGCAATTAATAAGCCCAAAAGTTCCCCTTCAACCAGAATTGGGGTAACTAAATTGGCTTTGACCGCAAAGGGTTCTAACTGCTTCAGGTAACACGGGGTCAGACCAGCTTCATAAATATTCGGTGTTGCCTTAACTCGACCTTGGATGTACTTATAGACGTAATCCTTTGCAAAGCAAGGGTCAGCAATTTCCGCACCGAGAGCCTGGGGCCAACCTGCAGCCACGGATTCAGCAATGACAGTACCTTTCCAATTGGGGTCAAAGCGATAGACAACCACTCGATCCGCATCCAGCCCTTGTCGGCTCCCTCGCACTACCATATCCAGGATATCTTGCAGGTCAAGGGCTTGAGTTAGCTGAATCGTAATGTCTTTCAGTTGCTTAGCACGCTTAGCGTCAAGGCTTTGGTCTTGTACCAGAACTTTAATCCGGGCGACTAGGTTATTAAAGGTGTGAGCTAGGGTTTGGGTTTCTGCGGTACCACTTGGTTGAGCAATCGCATCTAAATTACCTGCAGTCACCTCCTTGGCTGTATCAGACAATTGACTTAGAGGAGCAGATAGGCGGCGGGATAAAAGCAGAACAACTACCAAAGTTACTGCTCCCAAGGCTAGGGCTATTAAGATAAACGCTACAATTAACTCATTACCAGCGCTTTGCTGTTCTGATTTGTCCACAGAAGCAACGGATACCCAATCTGTGTGTGGGTTAGTCACAATGGTATAGAACTTATCTTTATAGAGGAAGTCAACAATTTTTACCTGCTTTCCCGTTTTATTCTTATAGGTCGAAAGTCTTTCTTCCTTTAGTGAATACTTAGCTTTGAAACGATTGAAGTCTTGCTTAGTATTAATAGTTAGCTGGGTCGGTGCCTGGACTAAAAACTTAGCAATTTCCCAAACTGCTTCACCCCCAATGATATCTTCCTCATCCAGACTACCTTCAGGGGTGAGGGTACTAATTACCATGCCTTGGCTAGTGTCTATCAGCTGCACTTGTTGGGAACCCATCAATCCGATATGTTCTAGATAAGGGAACAGTTGCTCTAATTGATTCATGGGTAGCACAGCTTTAATCACCCCAAGAAATTCTCCTGATTGAGGATCCTTGATTGCCTGAGCTAGATCAAAACCAAAGACATTAGCTGAATCATCAAAGTCCAGTTCACTGACCCAACGCCCTTGACGCTTTGCTTGTTGCCACCAGTCTTCATCCCTTTGCACAAAGTCAGAGGTGGGATTACTATAAGCAATGTTGTACCCATAGCGGTCAGTGACAAATAATTCCCCTAGACCTACATCCTTAACGATTCTCTTTAAGTAACGATTGAGTTGTGGATTGGGTTGGAGGAGCTTTGTGTTTTGAAAACGTAATTCAATCTCGTGAATAGCCAGTTTCTGAAGTTGTTGCTGTTGTGCGGTTTTGCTACTAGCATGAGCTGCATTGATGACTAAAGGATTACTCCCTAATAAGGTTGGTACAGTAAAGGTATCCTTAATCAGTTGGCTAGCTGCTTCACCAGCAATTAGAGCTTGCTCCTGCTGCTGTAATTTATTTCGCTCTTTGTCATGGTCGTGAACAATTCTGTAACTTACTAGGCTAGCCAGAGTCAGAGGAATCAATACCGTTGGCATAATCGTTGTCAACAACTGGCGGCTGAGAGTATTTTTATTCCTCTGATTTTTTTTTTTTCAGTTTTGACCAGTTCCAGGAGCTGATCTTCTGCGTTGATATCTTGGTCTGGCAAATGGTTTACCTTGGTCTCAGGTTCTTTTAACTCTTGAACAACCCGCAATTTAACGTTAGGAATAGTTGACTCAGGTAAGAGTGTCTTCACCAGCGCCTTTTTTGATTTAGCTATCTCACTATTATTGGTAGTGTTGCCATTGACATTAAAATTATTCGTTGCTTTTTTCATGATTAAATACTTAATAAAATTAATTTTTAAACCGTATTTTTTTTATAAGTTTAAGCTTTAAAACTTAAAATAAATAATTATTAGTTATAATAATTAAATAATACGTTCAAGTTACATTCGATGAATAGTATAATTAAAACTTGGTATTAAAAATTAGTTTTCCATCAAAAACTACTAGCATTTCACCACCATGTTTCAGCCAATATCCCTGTAAAAACTTTGCCAATTCAGGATTCATGCTTGATGACGGCAGAGGTTGAATCAAATCGGGATTGCACCATTCAATGTCCTCTACCCGGTTGACGACCAACCCTAGCATTTGGTTGTATTTAACGGACTTAGGATCATGAGACTGGATATGCAACACTAAGGAGGTGTAGTGTGATGTGTTTACCGGTTGCTGATGCCAAGGAGTTAATCCCACAATGTGTCCGAGATCGACCATCCAAAGAACTTCACCCCGCCAGTTGTAAACACCCATCACCCAAGGTGGCATATGGGCAATTGGAATAATTTGACCAACAGCAATAGTCAGCACTTCAGTCAGCTGATTAATTGGCATTAAAGCAGTAGTATCAGGTACTAGATGAAACCGCAGAAACTGCTGTCTAATTTCATTGGCAGCAGTTTCTGTCGCTGATGATGGGGAAGCTGAAGCTGGGATAAACTTGGATACCATGATGATCTCTGTTTTTTTATAGCTCAGATTTAGCCCTTGACCAGTTGGTTAATGATTTTTAGGAGTTCTGCGTTATCAACAGGCTTATACAGGTAAGCATCTGCTCCCTGCTTCAACGCCCAAAATTTATCCATTTCAGTATCTTTGGTGGAGCAGATTATCACAGGTATTTGGCTTGTATTAGCTTCATTTTTAAGGGTTCGACAAATTTCAAAACCACTGCGATCCGGAAGGACAACATCAAGGACAATCAAATCCAGCTGATTACTGCTAATTTTTTCTAGGGCTTCTGAGCCATTATTGGCAGTTAATACATTAAACCCATTTTCCTTGAGATAACCTCTGAAAATTTCTAGATCAGTTAATGAATCTTCAACAATTAATGCGGTAACCATTTTTATCCGATTTAAATAACTCTAAAATTATAATCAGGTAAGCAAGTGTTTCAACGGTTTTTTTTGTAAACACTTAAATTTCGGCTATCTAGTCAATTCTAATTAACTTGTTTAAGATGTTTAATGATAACTCTCAATACCTCTTCAGGATTGATGGGTTTACTCAGAAAATCTGAGGAGCCAACCATCTTAGCTCTCACACGGTCGATGATGCCGTCGTTACCGGTCAAAATCACGATCGGAGTATTGCGGAAAAAGGAGAGCCTACGCAATTGACCGCAAATTTCATAGCCATTAGCATTTGGCATGACCAGATCTAAAAATATCAACTCTGGCTTACTAGCTAACAAAGTAGCGATCGCCCTAAGTGCATCATTAATAGCCACAAAGCGATAGCCTTCTGAGGTAAGAATTTTTTCCATGCTTTGGCAGATCAGGGGACTATCATCCACGCAGGCAATCAAAGGTTTCTGCTCAGGAACAGTTTTTACCGATGTTTCGTTCGGAGGTAGTGAAACTGGAGCAGGTAAATCCGGAATCTCTATCAGTTCCACTAATCCTGATTGCAGGTGAGGTAGAATCGAGAGGGTAACTGCCCTAGTATCCCGTTTCATTAGTATGGCCAAGTCTCGTAGGGTATATTGTCCATTCAACAGCTTGGTCATAGTTTGGTAAGCCTGAGGGGATGTTTTAATTCTCAGTTGCTTGGGCTGCCTGATGATTGGTGCCCGATTAGGGCAGCGGTCTGCTACACGAGCACTTTGCCAAGCTTCCCAAAGTTGATCAGCTTCATGGATGACTTGCTCTGCGTCAATCAAGACCAGTGGTTTAAACAATGATGATAATGATGATGAGGAATCTGGTTTGATTTTATAGGTGATCTGCATGCCTTGGGTAACATCAAAAAGTATTTCTACCATGACAGACTGAATCATTTTGACGGCTTGATCACGGGTAACTTTATGCAGACCTACCCATAGGCATAGCAAATGATAGTCCCAACAGACATTGACATCTTCCCAATTGGTATTAGCTAGATCGTCTTGCAGTGATGAAAGCTGAGCAGATGTCTGAGGACAGTGAATGAGTAGGTTTCTACGCCACCGTCTCACTGGATGAGTCCCTCCGGTAGCATACATGAGGCGACCCATATAAATGTGAAATATCCATTCTTGTTTATTTGGATCACTTAGAATGAGTTGACCGCTAAACCGAGGCTGCTTCAAAATTTCAAACAACCCAGCTTGTTTGACGGAAGTAAACTCTTTGATTGGAATTAGAGGATAATTTTGTTTTATCGCCATCATTGCCTTTGGTTTACCTGATTGCCGTTGTCAGCAAAACTGATTGTCCTAGTGCTGCCATTACCGGATGGGATTTGCCGATTGGGAAGAGGCTTTCTTAACCATAGGCAAGAAAAAACACCGGGAACAGTTAAAGACTTTCACCGAGATGCACAAGTAACCTATGATTGATCAGGTAACTGCTAGCTCAATGCTACAGAATTTTATGAGGTTGATGTATCCGTGAGTTTACACAAATTACAAGAGAGACACTATGGGGTATTTACGCATTGACGGAAGTTTTTGATTATTTATGACCTTCTATGCCAGAAAACTACTGAAATGTATCAATCTTGCCACTGAGCCGTGTTGCCATCTTGGCAGGGATTTACAAAAATTTACTGGTTAGTTAATGTTAGTTAATTAAAAGTCTATGAGTTACACTGGCTTTATGACTTTGACTGTAAGTATTCAGAAGAACGCGCTACACCCATGAAACCCTTGCCCTATTAAGTTCTGGAAGCTTTTTAAATCAAGAGAGTAAGCCCATGGACTAGTTTTCGTGACTGGCGCTTGGGATCAGGTCTTCTTCGAAGGCAAGGTTGGGAGAAATAACAATTACCAAAAACCCACACCTTACAATTTATAAGCTCTCGGACGTGATATTACTTAAAAGTTATCTCGGCATAATCTCCTATGGTCTCTATTGCTCGCAAAAACCTCTGGGCAGACATTCCTCGCTTTCTGGTCGCTCAAGCAGGAATTATGTTTGCCGTTAGCCTAGTCACAATCCAAACTGGTCTGCTCAACGGGTTCACTCGCTCTACAGTTCTTCTGATTGAGGGATCCGAGGCCGATATATGGGTAAGTTCTGACCGAATGGTTCAGTTTGAGCTAACCGAGCCACTTTTAAAGAATCAGCTGGATCAAGCTCAAGGAGTCAAAGGTGTGGAGCGAGCAGAAGCACTACTGATGGGGTCAGGTCGATGGCGTCCTCTTAAGGGAGATACCAGTCCTGTTACGTTGATTGGATTTGACCTAGGGGGAAAACTGTTCCAACCCGGAACAATCACTCGGGGTAGACTGAAAGCCCTTAAGGAGCCTTACACGGTTATGGTGGATCAAAGCAGATTACCGACGCTCAATCTCAGAGATATCGGTGATACCGCTACGGTTAACTTCTTGCCTGCTCGATTGGTCGGCTTAACCACGGAGAGTCAATCCCTTGTAGCTAGCCCATTCTTATTTGCTTCCTTAGAAAATGCCAATACCTATATCAACACAAGCTATACCTCTAAGCTTAACTGCACTGTAGAATCTTCAGATAATTTGCAGTGTACTACTATTTACGAAAAGTCAAAGTCTTTGAATAAGTCTGATGAGTCGGAGATTCCTGAACCTACACCTTTGAGCCTAACAGACCCCATTACCTATATTATGGTAAAGGCTAAAGTAGGGCAGGATCTTGAGCAACTCAAGCAGAATTTAGAAGCTGCTTTACCCGGGACTCGTGCTTATACGAAGCTTGAGATGGCACGCAAGACCCGAAATTACTGGCAGGTGCGAACAGGTCTTGGTTTTGTATTGGGTCTAGGTGCTGCTGTGGGAGTGATTGTTGGCATGGTAGTTGTCACTCAGATTCTCTACGCCTCAGTTTCTGACCATATCAAAGAGTTTGGTACCCTAAAAGCAATGGGCGCACCGGATCGGTTTATTTATAGTGTTATAGTCGAACAAGCATTGTGGATGGCTGTTCTTGGTTATGTGCCTGGTATGCTCCTTTGCTGGGGGTTGAGTGTGTGGGTTAAATCAAAAGGAATTATCCTTTTGATCACACCAGTGTCTGCCACAGGTGTTTTTGGCATAACTGTGGTAATGTGTGTCACTTCCGGTTTGTTCGCTATCCAAAAGGTGACTCGTATTGATCCAGCTATTGTATTTAAAGCCTAGAAACCCTGTTGAGTCATATCATATCCAATTTAATACTTATCATTCTTGGTTGTTGGTAACTTGTTAATTTTTTTTTATTTTAAAGTGTTAATTGACCGTTGACCATCAACACTTTAAAATTAACGACTTACCTGAATAGGAATTGATTAACTGGAATCGATATCACCCAATTATAAAATTGAACTTTTAATAGTTTAAAAAAATTAGTAAACTGGGATATTATGACTATTCTCGCTCAGCAATTAATTGGTTAGTCACTTCCATGACTGCAGGAGGCAAGGTGAACCCGCCTTGAGATTTTTCCACTAGAGATCGCTGTCTCAGGGAGGCTAGAGCCCTGAGTAATTCCTGAGGCGATATCTCCAGTAATTCATCCTGTAATTGAGTTAGAATTACAGGTTCTTTGTGACTAGCCATTGTATATATAATTTTATGTTCCAAATCTGATAACCGATCTAAGATTTCTTCGATAAAGTCACTAACGTCATGGGTAAATAGGGTAGTTGCCAAAAAATCGGTCACACTGCCATCAAAAACTTCTTTGATGGTTATGGCAACAAGTTTTAACATCAAGGGATTCCCACGATACGCCTTAATTAAATAGTCCCAGTTTTTCTGCCCAGACAATCCTTTTTCCTGCAAAATATACTGAGCGGCTTCCCCTAAACCTTCAAGTTTTAAGGAACGCACAGGTGAAGTCTCTCCTTCTTGTAACGAAATTTCGCTGAGTTTCTCCTGACTGGTAATCAACAAACAGCTTTGATGGGGTTCTTCTCCCCAGCGTCTGATGAATTCACCATAGCCTTCATAGCCTTCTCGGTAGATGCCCGCAAGTGTACCAATCTGTAGAATAGATTCGGCACCGTTGAGGACTATCAAACAGCGGTGTTGGCGGCAGTACTCAATTAGTTGGGAGATACGCTCCTTGGCAGTTTGACAACTAGGGAGTGGGTTTGACCCCTCGGCGGTTTCATATCCTACAGTTTCTAGGGGCCCAGATAAAGATTGGAGCAGTGCTGCTAGGATATCCTCTAACCGGGGTGCCTGACTTAAGGAACGCCATACCACATACTTGAACTGATCCTGAATTTGTTTAGCCAGCTTCACTGACAAGGTGGTTTTACCAATCCCTGCCATACCCTGTAGTGCCACCAATCGGCAACGATCCTTAACAATCCATGTTTCTAACTGGCGTAGTTCTTCAGTGCGACCATAGAAAACAGAAACATCTGGTGCCTCACCCCAATCCATGTGCTTGGGGTTTGAGGATTGGACAGTAGAGATAGGGGTATAGCTTCTGCAGTTAGAGGAGATATCCTGGGTTTCTATATGAGTCTGATACCGATTGACCAGCAGCTGTTGCAGTTTGGTTAGCTTTACAGGCCCTGTCCCTGATATAGGAAACTTTTTGTAGACCTCGCTGAGTCTTTTGCGCACTGCATGTTCACTAATGTCGAGGGTTTTTGCGATCGCGTTTGTCGATTGACCCTCCATCGCCAAAGCCACAACCTCCAGCTCGGCTTTAGATACACCGTGTTCATTTGCGATCGCTTTTAGAAAGTCATAGGGAATCACAATTGCACGCTCATACTCATAGAAACCTGATAGTTCATTGTAAATCCTCTTTCTGAGAACTGCTTGCCATTTTGGTCATTAATATGAGTTTTACCTGCCAGTTGTGTCCCGATCAATTCAAACCCATCTCTGAAGACAGACTTTGTCAAACCCCTATGGTTGAGGCATTTGCTGCCGGTTTGTGTTTCTTAAATCCATCACATATGTATGTCTGTTGGTCAGACGTTCCTCAAAAACTATGGCTAGGGATATCAACGAGGAGGGGTAACTGCAGTCATCATAGGAAGAACCTGAGTTCGACCTAACCCTGAAAGCCTTAATCTATCCTAGTCTCTGAAAGCCTGTATCCCTGCGGTGCGACCCAAGGGCGCGAGCAATCCCTCGCGCCCTTGGAGGCGCGCACCGTGATTGTTTCGTGGAGTGTACCCTGATCTCGAACTCACGTGAAGAGGGGACTCACAACCGACCTAGAATGGCTTGCTGTGTACTACCAGTTCTACTTCCCGTTAAATACTCACTCTGCTAAAATTCATTGTTATGAATTTTAACCTGAGTTCAACGTAACGCTGAAAGCCTTAATATACCCTAGTTGTCCAAAGCTTGTATCCCTTACTGTTTCGTGGAGCGATCGCTTATATCGAACTCAGGTTGAGCAGGTTTTTTGTTGCCCTTCACCACTGACTAATGACTGTGGATTTGATCTAAGTAAACAGATCTGTGATCAGCCAATGTTCTGGGCACAATTGACCCTGGCAAACCTTATAGACCTGGCCATTAACTGCTACAAACCGATTTCCCTTGACAGTAATGATGGTAATTTTCCAATTAATGGTGCAATGCGGAGGCGAAAATAGCGGTAAATACAGCCGAGGTTTAGTACAACAATAGATTGGCGGATGAATCTCAAAGAACCCGCCATTAATCGATTAATCAAGCAGCAAAATGGTTCAACGATTACTATCTAGTATCGGTTTCACCACCAAAAAGCCAGCACCAAATGCGCTCAAGACAATTCCCAAGATAGCTATAACCAACACCCAGCCATTGACATATGAGACTGCCTCTGGCTGCGAACTTCGCAGGGAGCGATTGTTTTCTTGTTCAATCACTAAAGTTTCTCGATAGGAAGAGGTAGGGGTTTGAGGTTTCCTCTGAGGTGGGGAAAATTCACCCCCTGGGATAGTTGTAGAGGTGCGCTGGGGTGGAATTGGTGGAGCTTGACGGGGTTCCGGCGGCTTTACTGGCTGAGGTCGATGGACTTCAGCTGGACTCACTGGTTCTAAGGAATTGATCACCTGCTGTAGATGCAGAGCTGAATTAATAACTTTTTTAACTTCCTGTCGCAGCTGCTGGTGTTGTTTAACTAAATGCTGATTTTGAGAATGGAGAGAGTCCAACATCGCCTGTGTTGCTTGCAACTCAGCTGCTAGTTCCCGGTAGACAGAAATTGGTACTGATGGACAGTATGTATTCGATTTGTTTGCCGATGTTGAACTAGGGTAACGATCGCTACTGGATTTGGGCATAGGGGGGTTGGTTCGGTGATTAGAAGTCATAAGTATAGCTAAACTTCATCCAAGGCAAGAATAGTTGAAATTTTAATCTGTGGGCAGCCCTTGTTGGCTAAAAGCTAGGGAGATACTCAAAAAAAACTCCCGCTCCATAGTCTGGCTGACTATTGATAGTGATAACCGAAAAAAGTTTCCCATGGGTTCAGGCTCAGGAGCAATCTCTAGGGAAGTTTTCACGCCTATTAGTAAAATCAGCAATTACCAAGGGGATCGACAATAGTCTTGCCTTGGCTATAGGTTGCTTTGCTTTACTTCCATGCCATTTGGTTTCCGTCAGTTTTTTTCTACTCCTTTGGTCCTCTAGGAAAACGACGCCGTTGCAGGAATTCTGGAATATCTAATCCTGGTCTACTCTTAGGCTCAACCTTGGGAGTAGGGGGCATCGGTGTAGGAGCAATCGGTCGCCGATTCAGGGGAGTTTCCACAGATTTAGGTGCAGACTGGGCTTCTCCGGTAAATCCAGTAGCAATCACAGTAATTCTAATTTCACCCTGGAGCTTATCATCAATTACTGCTCCAAAGATGATATTGGCATTGGGATCAACCACTTCATAAACAGTTTCTGCTGCTGAATTCACTTCATGGAGGGTCAGATCACTGCCACCAGTAATATTTAAAACTACCCCTCTAGCCCCTTCAATAGAAGACTCCAGCAGAGGAGAAGAAATGGCGGCTACTGCTGCCTCTCTGGCTCGGGATTTTCCAGAACCCATCCCGATGCCCATCAGAGCCGAACCAGCATCTGCCATCACCGCTCGCACATCGGCAAAATCCACATTCACCAAGCCAGGAATAGTAATAATATCAGAGATCCCTTGTACCCCCTGACGTAGGATATCATCAGCTACTTTAAATGCTTCTTGAACAGGAGTCTGTTCTGAAATCACTGACAAGAGTTTATTATTGGGAATAACAATTAGGGTATCGACTCGACTCCCCAGAGCGGCAATTCCTTCCTCGGCTTGGGAAGTACGGCGGCGTCCTTCAAAGGTAAATGGACGAGTGACCACTCCCACAGTTAAAGCACCCATCTCTTTAGCGACTTCTGCTACAATCGGGGCAGCTCCTGTGCCAGTACCACCCCCCATCCCAGCAGTAATGAAAACCAAGTCAGTGTCTTCGAGAGCCTGGGCAATTTCCTCCCGGGATTCTTCTGCGGCTTTTTGACCAATGGCTGGGTTCCCTCCTGCTCCCAACCCTCGGGTCAACTTCTGCCCCATTTGTAAGCGTTGGGGGGCTGATGATTGGGCTAGTGCTTGAGCATCTGTGTTAATTGACCAGAACTCTACTCCACTGACATCACTGGCAATCATGCGGTTAACTGCGTTACCACCACCCCCGCCAACACCAATGACCTTGATTTTTGCAACGCTACCTGGCACGATATTGTCACTCCTAGTTTCTTCCCTGGGTATGCGATTAGAATCATAAGTTTGACCGAATTGTAATACAGAGTTACTAAAAGGATGTGTATTGTCGGATCCTAATGACAGATCTGCTTCTGCGATGATTTTAGAACTTTGAGCAGCAAGCCCTAGTTTACTATTAAGCGTCATTGCAACAGGTGAGGGTAAGTGTTTATCTTTATCTTTATAAGTTATATGTAGCAGTCTGAGTTAACTATAGAGTAAGTTGATTGAAAAACCAAAGACCCTGGCAACGGCTGGCTCTATACCCGATAACTGACCTGAAACAAAACATAGGTTGCTGGAAATATCACCTCGGCTTAGCCGTCAGAGTAGGGCTAATCACCTGTCTGACCTTCTTCGTTATCCTTATTTAACTCCCGATTGCACACTGTCATGGTCTGTCATCATTTGAATAGATGGTAAGTCTGGGTTTTGGAGGTCAATGTAAGCTATTTTGCTCTTTTGTGTGCGCTTCGGCAATTCTCGCATCTGATCTAGAACTCTCAGTTGCGTGGGTAAGCGTTCAGTGTAAGGACCTAAATGTACATTTCCTAACTCGGTCTTCAGAATTAAGTTGGCTGGATTTCGCCAATCGATCTCGAAAACTTTTACAGCCGACTGACTCACAGCTTGATAAACATCGAACCAGTAAGGGCGATAAACGGAATTTTGACCAATCACTTTCAACTTCGGCAACTGCAGGTTGGCCGAGAGTGGTTCGTAACTGCTCTTGGGGCTCCAGATCCCGTGCTCATCGACTAAACCCAAGGTTGGGGTAGAGTTTTTAGTTTTTCTGGTTTGGAGCTTACTCTGCTCAGCAATAGCCACTGGTTGACGCTCTCTAACTTGTATTGTCAATCCTGGTGGTATTAGTTGACGGCTAACTAGAGCCGAAGCAATAGGAGCTTCAGACTCCAGAAACTTGGCAAGGACTTGGGGTTGTACTTGCAGTAAAGACTGGGGATAGGATAAAGGCAGCAGGGAGCGTATCGCTTCAGCAGAAAGCCAATAATTCCCTTGAATCTCGATTTGTTCTGGGTGACGAATCATCCAATCTGGTAAAGTTATTGCCCAGAGTAAACTTCCAGCGATACCGCCCACCAAAAGTGTACGCCAAATCCTTTGATAAAATTGAATCCGGCGTGTCCGTCGCAGTTGTTTGCGTCGATTAGACAATTGTGATTGAGAGACTGATGCGATGTTGGTCATCTACTACCGATCAATCGACAGAGTACATTTATGACTTGAAGTAAGCCTGACAATTGGCGCGTGGGCGTTTGCGCTGCGGCGCGATCGCTTCACGCCAATCTACCCAAAAATCTGGGTAACGACAAGGTTTGAACTTTGCAATTCCTCAGTGAGCACCAAATACTTTTTTTAATTTAACCACTACTAGGTTCCCACGTTTTATACTTAACAGGTTCCATCAGCCTGATGGAAAAAGGCATTGGTGCCTAATCAGTCCTATATAGTTAACTCATTCCACGTACCTTGGTCGTGGGATGAGCCAGTGATTAGTGATTAGTCTTTTACAAAAGACTAATCACTGGCCACGCTTCCTATATCACCCTGTTGAAGGAGTGGGCTTTCTAACCGCCTTCTGTAAACCACAACCATCACCACAACGGTGGGAGGTTAATTTATGGAACTGCATCTACCAAGATTTTTCAAAGCGTGTAACCCAGCTAAAACCTTAGATATGGGTAATCCAGAAGACCATCCATACTATATCGATTTTTCCGCTGTCACTGATCTGGGCCATCGCTCTCACCCTCGTCTGGCGAGGGGCGAGCCGGTTCACCCGCGACCGCGTCGCCGGCGACACCTGACGCCGG
>NZ_JAAHFV010000319.1:0-7330 GCF_010672755.1 Moorena sp. SIO1F2 | reverse complement strand
TCCGATTGCTACAGATATCCACTGAAAAAGGTGAGCAGGAATTATCCATCTGTTAGTTTCCCCCAGAATTGTCCTTTCACTTCTGATATTTTAGATCAAGATTGACCTATCCTAAGCTGGTCTTCATGTAAATTATATTGTTATGACAGGAAGGGATAGGGTTTTACGGTGCTTCTTTGTACTGACTTTGCTGTCATTAAGCTTGGGCTATTTGAAAATAACTCCAATCGGAATCTGATGCGATTGGCCGTTGGCCACGCTACGCGAACGCAATAACACCATGATAGCAATCAATCGCCTCCTTAACTCACATTCCACACCCATCTATCGAAAAAAAAAATAGCCGTAGAAATACTATCCACGGCTATTTCAGTAAACACTATGTCATTTCTCTTTCCGAATCAATCCGGATGTAATCCTATTTCATTGGGCAAAGGTCACGCTACGCCAAAAGACCGGAGCCTTTGCCGGGGGGAAACCCCCCCAGAAATTTAGCGATGCAGCGCGGTCTTGGGGGTTTCCCCCATGAGCGACTGCATCAAGACAACGTATTAACGGCAAGTCGAATACTTGGTTGCAAAACTAATTACTTGCCCTGGAATTCCGGTCGGCTGCAAAGGGCTCCAGTCGGAAACCGACCCATACCCGAGTGCAGAAAGGGAGTAAATAGTCTTGGTGACTCCTTCAGGAGAGCCCTTAATGTACTTAATACGTTGTTTATTTTGGTTAGATTCATCAGAATTATTGTTTTGATTCGGGAGAAAGTTTTGAGACATGGTTAAAAACCTGAATTATGTTTACAATGATTATTGTAATGATTATTGTAATGTTTGTCAAGGGTTTTTATAAATTTTTTTTTGGGGAGGTAATTTGAGAATGAATGACAGCTGTCAGCTTTCAGCTGTCAGCCGTCAGCTTATTTTATTCAAAAGCTGTTCCCATCGCATGATTACATATTTTGGGATTATAACTGATAGTTATTTTAGAATCAATGTAATAAGTGATAAAATTTTGATGCCATATTCCCTACTCCCTGGTCCCTACTCCCTGTTCCCTGTTCCCTGTTCCCTGTTCCCTGTTCCCTGTTCCCTGTTCCCTGTTCCCTTTGCTATACTGATAACTTCCCCATCAATTAGCACTGATTACCTGTAAAGCCGTAAACTTAAAATCACCGAAAGTCTGAGAAACAATCTGCTGATTACCCCGAAATTCTTGTTTTTCATAACGACCATTGTTTAATATCAGCACAGTTACTAACTGCTCTTGGGGGTCAATAATCCAATATTCAGGAATAGCCCTTTCTTGGTATTGTTGTACTTTTTCCACGTAATCACGTCGGTAGTTTTCATCCCTTTGGTTTTTGTAGGGGCTAACTACCTCAGCCACAAACTGTGGGGGAAGCATATCAAGGGTGATAGTTAAGCGTTTTTCGGTTTGGATAAGATGTTCTTCTCTAATCACTACCAAATCAGGATAGCGGTTTTGAGGATTTCCTGGAACTTGTAATTCACAATTGTGCGTCTTAATTAAGCGGGGGTTAATTAGCTTGACTAATTGGAGCATTAGCCACATTACCCTCCAATTATTTGGTTCACTCTCAGGCGGCAATTCTACTAACTCCCCATCAAACAGCTCATAACGGTTATCTGTGCCATCATCGTATTCCAGGTATTCCTCAAAAGTGAGTTTGGAGGTGGTTTTAACCATGGTAATTTTAGGGAACAGGGAACAGGGAACAGGGAACAGTAGGAAATAGGCGTTGCTGAATTAATAAATTAATGCGCGATCATTTGGTTTTCTTAAAGCCCCCTAAATACCCCATGATTGGGGGTCTAGGGCGTGTCTTATTACCTCGGATATCCCCCTAAATCCCCCTTAAAAAAGGGGGACTTTGAGTATGGCTCCCCCCTTTTTCAAGGGGGGCTGGGGGGGATCATAATCTTGCGGAAAACGTTTAAAACACGCCCTAGGGGGGCAAAACCATACGCATAATGAGCAACACCGCTTTTTTTATTCTAATCCCAATTAAGTGACATTCCCAAATACTCTTCCAACTTCTGATTATGAGTTCGAAAGAAGTCAGTTAACATTTGTTTCAAGTCTTGACTAATGGGAGTGTAAGACCTACCATTGCATTTGGGATATTGAAAAAACTTCTGATCAGATAATCCCAAGAATTCAATGATGGTACTCATGACAGTCTTGGAATTGCTATAGAAGTCTTCACTCTTCACTATTAAAAATTGTTCTCTTGGAAAAATATCCATCCATCGTTTTAACTTATAGACGTAAAGACTTCCTAATAAATTATTTGGGTGTCGATACCCAATCTGTAATAGCTCTGATTCTGTCAAACTTTCCAGTCGTTGCTTTTCTAGAGCTAGGGCATCTTCTAGACTGCGCTTTTCTCGGCCATGATAAAAATTGTGATAGTAACAAGAGATGGCGCGATCAACGGGATTTCTCAATAAAACAATCAGCTTAACCTTGGGAAAAAACTGAAACATCCGTTGGGCAGATTCAGTGCAGTCAAAATAATTAGGACTTGCTTCCCCAGCTAAGAAATTAGGAGTGTCGGTAATGGATGGAAAATGGGCGAGATACCAATCAATCCCTTGATTATAATATTTACTGAAAAAATTTAACTCTTTTTTATGAGGGGAGATAATTTGTGGATAACGACTCAGATACATATATAATGAAGATGTACCAGATCTAGCCGCTCCAATAATAACGAAGTCTGGACCATGTTCTTTTTTAGGTTTCCAGTCAACCTCCGCAAGGTTTGGATTGGATGCAACTGCTTTTTTGTAAGCACTAGTTTGGTAACAGCTAATCGCTTCTTCAAGTTGCCCTTGCTCGGTTAGCACATCCCCTAAATTCCCCCAAGCCAGAGGAAAATCTGGTTGCCGTTGGATGCACTGTCGATAAAAGGTGATAAGTTGCTCTAACTGCTCTGATTCAATCCAGGTGTACTGTAGGTCTACATAAGCTCGCTTAAAACAGGGGTCAAGCTCAATCGCTTTTTGATAAGACTCTATGGCTTCTTTGAATCGACTTTGCCCTCTGAGCAGTTGACCCAACTGATGATAATCTTTAGCGCTAGAGTTGGGATTACTATCGACTATTTGTCGATAATAGTTCATGGCTTGGTGATTTCGGGGATTATTCTCGACCGCCTGTTGATAAAATGCGATCGCATCTTCCATCTTTCCCTGGGATTTGAGTATCTCCCCCAGACGATAGTAAACTTGGAGTAAATTGGGCTTTAACTCAATCGCTTGTCGATAACAGGTGATGGCTTGGTCTGGTTTGCCTAGAGACCACAGCCTGTTGCCCAACTTAACATGCTCCTCTGGTTTAGCCCAATTTGGCTCTAGGGTTAGGGCTTGATACCAACACTCCGTAGCCTCGTCCTGTTGACCAGTCTTAGCGAAAACCCGAGCCAAGTTACGGTAAGCTCCAGCAAATTTCGGGTCAATTGCGATCGCTTTTTCGTAACATGCGATCGCTTCGGGCCACTGTTGCTGTTGAGCATACAGACTCCCCCGATTAGCATGGTCTTTAGCCAACTTTACTTGAATTTTCACCACCTTGAGCTGGCCCTGGGTTTGGTCAACAGAGTCGTGGTCATGACCCGAAGATTGCTTGATATCCCTTGACATCGTTACCGTTAAGACGCTATTTTTTGAACAATCACTATGCGAGCCTGATGCAGAATCTCAAACTGACCCTTAACTGAATCTAGAAACCTATTAATCCCAATTTTAGGCGCTTCTTGTGGTTTAGCAGGATTGCTCCATCCATAGTTATTAACGATCATCAGCCCTCCCACCTTGAGTAGCTTCCAACAAAGTAAAGCATTTTGCTCAGCAATGGTAGCTTTGTGACGCCTGTCGCGAATGTTAGCTAAATCGTAGCAATTGCCATCAAGGGAATTAAGCAACTGCTCAGGTTTTCCCTCTAACCTAGTCACCTTTTCCGCTGCTCCAGTTTTAGCTATATTTCCAGCAAACTCTTCCTGAAAGTGTGGCGAAACACAAGTTAATCGAGCTGAAGAGTTAGTCAGGATTTTATCAAGTAACCAGCAAGCGGAATTGCCTTGAAAACTCCCAATTTCCAGACACTGAGCATCCGCGACACCAGCTAGGGGCTGCAAGTGTTTTTCCCAGACCGGAATTTTAAAGGTAAACCTATCCTGGGTGAATCGATAATCCTTCTGAGCACACTGATCCCAACCCCGCAATTGAGCAGCTTGTTGATAACAAGTGTAGGCTTCGGTCAACTCACCTTTTTTTACCAAAGCATCCCCGAGTTTAACATAAGTCCAGGGATAGTCACCCACTGTCGCAATGACCGCACGGCATGAGACAATCGCTTCATCCCACTTCTGCTGTTGAATCAACAGTTGGATCAGTTCCCGATAAGCTCCAGGAAAATTTGGATCAACCTCAATCGAGCGGCGAAATGCTGCAATCGCTGTGTCCACCATTCCTTGTTTGAGCCAAATCCCAGCAATTTTATAGTGGGCCTTAGCTTGATTTGGGTCAAGGTCGATTAACTGACGATAACATGCGATCGCATTCTCCCACTTCCCCTGGGCTATCAAACAGTCTCCTAACTCGTAGTAAGCTGCCCATAGGGTGGAGTCACGCTCAATCGCATTTTGGAAACAAGCAATGGCTCGATCCGGTTTACCCTGAGCCAGGAACGCTTTCCCTAGTTTATAATGTCCCTGAGCATTGGCTGATTTGGGTTTCAGGCTCAGAGTCTGATACCAACACTCAATTTCCTCGTCTTTTTTCCCCAGCTGAGAATAGATTTCTGCCAAACTCCAGTAAGCCTCAGCAAAATCTGGCTGGAGGCTAAGAGCATGGTAGTAGGATGCGATCGCTGCCTGCCACTGTTGTTGACTGCTGTATATATTTCCTATTTTAGCATAGACTTGCACTAAATTCGGTTTGTCATCGAACACTCTAGAGTGCCAGAAAATTGCTTCATCAAACCGACCCATCCCTTGCAAGATATTTCCTAAAACTCGGCAAGTCGAGGCAAAATCAGGTCGATTTGGAGATGGACTTTCCAACGCTTGCTCACAAGCGGCAATTGCTTCAGTTAAGTAAGTGTACATGAGAGGGAACAGGGAACAGGGAACGGGGAACAGGGAAAAGGGAACAGGGAGCAGGGAGCAGGGAGCAGCGCTACTTGATTAACTCTTGCCTGTTACCTTTCCTTAATTACAGTATGTTCACAACTCAAATCAAGCATTAAGCATTAAGCATTCAGTGGTCAGCGGTCAGTGGTCAGCGGTCAGTGGTCAGCCGTTGGCCTTTGGATGTTCCCGTAGCCTTCCCGTAGCGGATAAGCTCATAGCTGATAGCTGATTAAGGATTACTGATAGCTGATTACTGATTGCTGAAAGCTGATTACTGACTGCTGAAAGCTGATTGCTGATTACTGACCTACTAAAGTATCTCAAAACCATCATCAGTTTTATTAATTTCAACATCCAAACCTGAACTCAATTGAGCAATGGTTTCCCCATCCACTTTTAGCTGACCAGTGATCGAGTCGTAAGTTACGATAGTCTGGTCATCAACCCCTGGAATCACGATCCGATCTTCTCCAGACTTAAACTCAGTAATAATATCCGGCTGATCGTCAAAGAACTCGAAGGTAAATGTATCCTCTCCAGGACCCCCGATCGCCACATCAGTGCCTGGTCCTATGATCAGGTTATCATCTCCTTCTCCACCCACCACCACATCATCGCCTTCACCGCCAGTGATTTGGTCATCCCCTGCTTGCCCCAAGAGCACATCATTCCCGTCACCACCGCTAATCTCATCGTTTTGATTACCAGTCTGAATAATATCTAGACCATCGCTCCCCCTAATATTACTTCGTTCATCGTCTGGTCCTAAGATAACGAAGCCGTCTTCATCATTTGGGATAACTTCAAGATCTGGGTCAGCAAACATAGAAGACATCTACTATAACTCCTTCTTTATCCTAGTTGATATTACCACCTATCAACTATAATTTATTACAGATTTTTTCGCCACAAACAAGATTAGTTTTTTTGTATTCTCAAATAGTTAGTAGTTCTACCGAAGATAGTGTGTATAAAAACGCGCTTATTGACCACTAGGTCTGATCGGACTGGTTATTTATCAAAAAACATTCTCTGAAAAACTAAAAGTCCCGCCCAATCGCCCAATAATTATTATTTATAGCAATTATTGCCTAAGATTGTTACACAGCAAGTTCGGTAGAGCCCAAATAGTTTTACTGAATCCATGGCATCCTTTGCCTCCTTATTGGTTATGCACCCTTGAGCATAGCTGATTTAGGCCAGTAATTTTCATTACTGAGTAAAGGGAATCTAGGTTAACTAATATATCTTCTGTTAGTGAGCTAGTATACATTAATTTTCGAATAGGTTGACAGTCAAAATTCTCTCCTTTTACATAATAATGTTTTAGTCCCAGTTGTTGACTAATCATCCAGTAATCTGTTCTCACATAACTGGGTGAGACTAGTTCTATAATTTGAGTGCCAGGGCGACAAAATACAGTATTGGTCAGACCAGCGCCATGGGGAGCAACAATTGCTTTAACAGAAGCAAATAAAGCAACTTGTTCCTTCACAGATAGGCTTTCTAGGGCAATGGTAATAAAACCAAATTGGGATAGCAGCTCCTTGACCTCAGTTTCATTGATAACTTGTCGATGTCTGGCTTGCGCTCTAGAAATGTAGATCCGCTCTGGGTATCTTAATTCCAGAGTTTGCGGTAGAAACCTCTGTCTGAGAAAGTTAATAGTACCCTGCGGTACCCAATCAAAATGTCCGGGAAAGGAGGGTAAGACTAACTCCTGGGCTTGAATATGGGGGTAGCGATCGCTGGAGATAATTTTGTTAGCAGGAATGCCTAAGTAATTGAGGGTTTCTTGTTGAAAGGGTTGCTGTGGCGTATTGATCAAAAACCAATCAATCTTAGGGAAATCTATCCCACTGCGGCGTAGGATTTCAATTCTAGGCAGGACATCAAACATCCAGTGGTAGTAGCCATGTCCAGACAGTCCCGATAGAACCGCTACTGTGCCATCAATGTACTCTAAAGGCGGCATCTGATCCAGACTAAATATTCTATGGTTTCTGGGGTCGTAATGCTCACATCCAGGTAAATACCATGGGTAATTTCGAGAGAGGTCAGATAGCAAATAATCATCTGGGGTAATGATGGCGATGCCATTACAAATCTTCCAGTAACTGCTTTGGGGGGCAATCCAAGCCCGTCCTTGTGGGATAGTCGCCACAAAAACAGTAG
>NZ_JAAHFV010000318.1:0-7370 GCF_010672755.1 Moorena sp. SIO1F2 | reverse complement strand
GCTCATAGAAGTCTATCTTCAACATAACTAATCTTTATTTATTAATATGTAAGTATGTTATAGCAGTTCTCACTGGATTGAGAACTGCTATAACATACTTACATACTAATAAATAAAGATTAGTTATGTTGAAGATAGACTTCTATGAGCATACCAAGCAGCACCCTGCAAAGCGGCCTGGTCATTAAGAATCACATAGATAGGAATAGACTTCAGCAAATCAACCATCTTATCCTTATTAATAAAATGTTCCATAAACAGAGGTTCATGCAGCTTATCCAGAATGCGAGGGGGAATTCCTCCACCAAGATAAACACCCCCAGTTGCGAAAAACTTAAGAGCAGCATTTCCGGCTTCAGATGCCAAAATTGAGACAAACATCTCTAAAGCTTGCACACAAAGGGGACATTTATTGGCCAGAGCTGCATTACTAATTGCTGCGGCTGGCTCTCCTTTGCTCATTTCTTCTGCTAACCATTCAGGGGTGTTGCCATGACCGCTATCCCGCAAATAATTATACATACGAACCAAGCCAGGACCTCCTAGAAGAATCTCGTAGCTAACCCGTTTGTATTCTTGCTGAACATAACGCATCAGTCCCACTTGAAGCTCATCTAAAGGACCAAAGTCAGTACTCCCACCTTCAGATGCGATCGCATGAACTCGACCTTCCACCTCAATGCTTGCTGCTTCTCCCAAGCCAGTACCAGGTGATACTACTGCTCGATTTCCCCCTGGTATTTTAGTGCCGACATTAAGAGTAACTAAGTCATCATCCTTTAGGGTTTCTATGCCATAAGCATTGGCTTCTACATCGTTGAGCAAGCTAACCGGAACACCGGTAACTGAAACTAATTTAGCGGCTTCTACTTTATCCCAGGGTAAATTAGTCAATTTACACACACCTTCCTGGATTGGACCAGGTAAGCCGAAACAAGCAATTTTAATGGGATGCTCACAGCTTTTAACGAAAGCCCCAACCATATCTTCAAAACTATGATAGTCTTTACACTTATAAGTGCTTTTTTGGACTATAGAGAGGTTCTCGTCAAATACTGCTAATCGGCAATTTGTTCCGCCTAAGTCACCTGCTAATATCATAAGTAATTCAAAATTACAAATAAAAAAATGCTATCAACGTTTTAAGTTAATTATACCTTAATCAGTAAGCATTCAGCCGTGAGCCAAAGGCTCACGCTACTTGAGGTGCCGTCAGCCGTCAGCTTTTAGCTCACGCTACTTGAGGTGCTTAAAATAAATCTAGAACGATAGAATTTAATAGTTCCAGAGTAATGAGAATTGAAAGTCTGGGAAAAATCCATGACTCGTGGCACAGACTTTGACGCTGATAGCTGATAGCTGATAGCACCTCAAGTAGCGTGCGCGTAGCGCTAATCGCTGTTCGCTGATAGCTTACCTTAATCAACCTCTGCAAAATCAATTACTAAGGCTCGGCAATGCGGTTGATTGTGAATATCAACTGCTTCTGTTGTTAATTTTGAAAAGGGAACAGTATTGGTAATAATCGGTTGTAGATCAATCTTCTTTGTGCAAATTAGTTCTATGGCCTGACGAAAATGCTCTGGAGTATATCGATAGCTACCATAAATCTTGAGGGAACGATAATGAATTAAATTAGGATTGCCCGGAAACTCAGTTCCCGGGGGTGTTCCACCAAACCCAACTGCGGTACCGCCACACCTGAGCAGGGTTAATGCCTGTTCATAGGTTTCCCCAGAGCCAACGGCTTCAATAACGACATCAGCACCATAACCGTCGGTTTGGGCCATAACTATGTCTTTGAGAGACTCTCGGGTAACATTAACGGTACGATCAGCACCCAAGGCTGATGCCTGTTCCAGAGAATCATCATGTTTGCCAGCTAGAATAATTTTGGTAGCACCTCTCAAGCGCGCTAGCTGAAGGAAGCTCAGTCCGACACCGCCATCACCAATAACTACCACACAATCGGACAAACCAATATTAGATAAGTCAATACCCTGAAGGATACAGGCTAGTGTTTCTGTAAAGGCAGCAAACTCGTAGGGAATTGATGAGGGCAGCTCAACGATTCCGCTAGCCAGGGAAGCCGGAACGCATACAAATTCAGCCATGCCACCGGGTTGTAACTTAGTTGGGTTGAGGCAATGGCCTAATGCTCCTCGCTGACAGTAAAAACACTCTCCACAGGGTTTTTCTGGGTTGACGGTAACGCGCATCCCTGGTTTGACTTTGGTAACACCCTCCCCTACAGCAACAACATCTCCCGCCAGCATCCTACCAAAAATGACTGGAGGATTATGTTTGGCGTGTCCCACTAATACCGCCCGTGCGTGCATCGCACAAAAGAAACACTTCTGAACCTGTATCAAAACTTCCCCTGGGCTAGGTTCAGGTCGGTCTATTTTTTCTAAGCGAAAGTTCTCACGTCCTGGACCATACCAGACCGCAGCCTGCATGGTTGTCATAATCTCTTGCTCCAATGTTGTTTACCAAAAAGTTTGGGTCATTAGCCCCGTCCTTCGCTGGATAGAAACCTTAGACAGGGTCGCCAAAATCGGCAAAGAAAGTTTTAACCCTTATATGCATAGCCTGCCAACCATCAAGGCGACCCTGTCTTACGGTAACTTGGCCTATGGCCACGCCAAAGGCGAACGCGAACAACGGACGGCTTTTCCAGCCGATGTGATAGAATAAAAGCATAAGCAATAAACTTGCATGTCAGATAGGTACTATCTAATCATAAGTAGACAACGTAAAAAATATGTATGAGATACGTATTGCGTAATTTGGTCTAACGACTACAACGTCTATGAAAAACTTAGATAAAAAAGTATCTGTCCCAAAATAAAAATAAAAAAGGTACGGTGGGGCACACCGAAACCTAGATCTATGATCAATCACGCTTGGGGAGATTTGTCCTCTACTTTTCCTGGTTCCGGCCTGGTTTAGCAAGACGAGTCGTAGATCCAAGAATCCCCGTTCTTCCTTCGGCGGGGAGTGTCAATGTGAGTGCATCTCATTAACGCTGTTTGACCCTGTGGTGCGTTAGGGGCAGCAACCTAACTCTGGCTACCGAGAAAATTAGTGCTCCCGTAACACACCCTACGCAACTGTGGTGCGTTAGGGGCAGCAACCTAACTCTGGCTACCGAGAAAATTAGAACCCCCCTAACGCACCCTACGCAACTAACTTCTTTTACCGGTCAGCTAAAAACGTTTTCAGCCAAGGCTCCGTGATTTGTTCTAGTGATTTAAGGGTGACATCTGCGATCGCAAACCGTTCATCCTCTAGATTTTCTGGTGGTGGAACTGCAATACATGCCATGCTGGCAGCTTTGGCACTAATCACGCCACGAACCGAATCCTCTAAGGCAACACACTTTGTTGGTTCTATACCCAGACGACGGCTAGCGGTGAGATATACTGCTGGATGGGGTTTACCAAATTCCTCCGCTTCTGCTGATGTAATCACATCAAAGGCATCCTTTAAATCGAGCCGTTTGAGTACTGTATCAATTAGACCGATGGGAGATGAAGTGGCTAGGGCTAGGGGTAAGTTTAATTCCCGACACAACTTTACGGCTTCAATTGCACCTGGCATCGGTTGTCCCATGGTCATCAATAGCTCACTCATCCGAGCGATCATTCTTCGACATACCTCAGCTTGGCTCATACCAGTCCAAGGAAATCGAGCATACCAATACTTGACCACCTCATCGTTTCGCAAACCCATTGTTTGAGAAGACATACTCTCGTTCATGGGAATGCCAAGGTCATTGAAGACTTCGATTTCTACCTTCGACCAAAACGGCTCACTATCAATTAGTAAACCATCCATATCAAAGATCACAGCTACATCCTGCATCAGAATCTTCCTCAAGCGTCGAGATCTACAACAGTTCGGGTTCCAGGCTGTGGACTCCAATTAGTCAATTCTATAGGAAGCTTCTCAAGAGGGATAAACCGACCCAACAGTTGTTCAAAGAATGCCTCGTCGCCCTTGATGGATGCGATCGCAGCCGCAATGGTTTCGTCTGTAGCACCAGCAAAAGACGTCACTACCGCAATCTCTCGCATAAATAACTCATGGGGAGAAATTGGTAAAGAAATCCCTTGTTTAGGAACACCATAGATACAGACTAAACCGCCCTTACGAACAAGATCCAGTGCTGTAGCCAGACCCCCTGGTGAACCGGAACATTCCACCACCACGTGTGCCTGGTTTGGTTCTGGAACTTGGATCCGTTCAATTCCCAATCTGTTTAGCCAAGGGAGCGGCTCTTTGGTGATATCATAGACTTTAATCTCTCCCTTAAAATTGGGGGAATGATTTAGGAGGTAGGTAATTAGAGTACCTGAAATACCTCCCCCAATCACCAGGACTTTAGGGTGTGAAGTAGCTAATAAATTAACACCAGCTAAAATCCGTTTTACTCCCCTTACTGCACAACTTAAAGGCTCAATCAGCACCCCTAAAGCTGGATTGGATAATTCAAAAGGATGTAGGGAATTTATAGGAGCACAAATTTGATCAGCATATCCTCCATGTTCATTTACTCCAAGTTCTTGGAGATTGATGCAATGACTAGTTAATCCCTCTAAACAATAACTACATTTTCCACAGGAAATCTCATTATTGAGGGCAAAATGACCTTTTTGATTAGGCAGGCTACAGACTACTTCATGACCAAGAATACAATCTTTATCTAAGCCTGCTGCGGTTAGTTGCTGGTCTGTTTTACAGACTCCCACAAATTCCACCTTAGCAATTACTTCATTATCTTGAGTTTTGCTAGGCTCAGGAAACTCGCGAATTTCTACTTGATTGGCTTTGGATAAAACTGCTGCTCTCATCAAATAGCTCCTGCGGTTTCAGCGGTTGGACATAATAGGATATCAAGCTTTTGTAGGACTTGATCTAAAACACCAATAGTGCAATCAATTTCTTCGTAGCTGATATCAAGATAAGGAGCAAATTTCAAAACGTTCAGGTCGTATCCTCCGGTTTGGAGAATCATGCGCCAACTCTGGTCTTTCCAAATAAAATCATTATCCTGAGCAATGCTTGCTGCTAGTTTGGCAGACCCTTTGTAAGGTATACCCTTTTCATCAGCAAAAACCATGTTAAGTATAAGTCCGAGTCCATCTACGCTATAGACACAGGAATGACGGGCTTGGAGTTCTTTTAGTTTGGTCAAAAAGTACAAACCTTTTGCTGGTACTGATCTTTCGTAGTCTTGTGCCAGCATATAACGCCATGTTGCTAAAGCAGCAGCAGTTCCGAGAGGATGGTTAGCAAAATTGCTGTGGGCGTGTCCAGGAGTGAAAAAGTCTGGTGCTACTAGGTCTTCTCGCGCCCAGACTAAGCTAACTGGACTCAAACCATTGGTGAAGGATTTGCTCAACGTAATAATGTCTGGCACAAACCCAAAATGTTCGAAGGCAAATAATTTACCAGTACGGTACATCCCAACTTGAATTTCGTCATCAAAGACAAGAAGTCCGTGCTTTTGTCGTAACTCACTGATAAACCCTTTAAAGAAATCCCTGGGTGGGATGGTGTAGCCTCGTCCTTGACAAGGTTCTACAACTATGGCACCCACTTCTGAACTAGTTTCACTTGCGATGCCATAAAATTCGTTGGAGAATGCCTTGCGAATCATGCGCTCGCAGTATAAGTCACAGGTTTCTCGTTCCTTTTCATAGAAACACTGAGCGCAGTTAGCAAACGGCAACATAACTGCCCGTTCTGAGAACTCATTAAAATACTGTCGATATCGATGACTACTCGAAAGGTTGAGAGTACCAAGAGAGCGACCATGATAACCACCCATCATCACAGCTACTTTATTCTTGCGGGTGTTTTTACGAATAATCTTTAGGGCATCTTCCACCACAAGTGCGCCGCCCACATTAAAAGATACTCGGCCTTTGACACCGGTTCTTTCATACATCGCATCTACTACTTGTTTCGCGATTAATAATTTTTCACGATGTAGAAAGTCGCCATTGGCTTGAGGTAATGTATGGAGTTGTTTAGTAACCTCTGATTCAATCTCTGGATTGCGATACCCAAAGTTACAACTTGAGTGCCACATTCCCGTATCGATATAGGATTTGCCTTCATCGTCGAAAACCAATCCCCCCTTACAACCAGTTACAATGATTGGTCGCTCTTGATAGTGAACCGTATCCCCCCAACAGAGGTATTCCTGATCAATTTGGCGAAGAGCCTGGCTGTCGAGTGTAGTTGGTGAATCTAGTATTTCCTTATCTAAGACCGATTTTTTTTTGATGCCTTGGGGCAAGGACATTTCTGTACTAGCGCCACACCAGTCATTACCAGTTTTTGAGATTATTACCTGATCTAGACTTTCTTGATTAATTTCGGTCATGAGGTAACTCTTTATCTTCTCTTTACTTTTTGTTTACCATTTCTTTACCCAGGTTTAATTATCACATGATGTTCAAATAATCGCGATTTCAAGGGGAAAGATTTTGTAAAACTTAACAAAACAAGTTTCCTTGCCAAGATACTTGACAAAAATTGATATATGTGTAGTAAAGGGGTTTTTAATTCGGTAAGGTACAAAGTTCTGGGTTTTAGGTAGCTTCGGAGCTTCGGAGCTTCTGAGCTTTGGAGCTTCAAAGCTGGGAAAAAATCCTGTATACCTAATAGTGATTTTTTTTAATTACAATTATCATTATACTTATTCAGTTATTTATATTATTAGATTTATTGACAAAATGCACATTTTAAAGTAAAAGGAATGGTGAAAAGTTAGATTAAATTATGTTAACTTAAAAATTAAAATAAAATTAAGCTGTCACTTCATTGTTTACCAGAAGAATACAAGGCGTTTGTCCTCTCTTATATTTCTCCTGGTATGGAGGTTTTAGAATTAGCTTCCGGTTCGGGACGGTTCAGCATTAACCTGCTGGAAAAAGGAGCTCAAGTCACAGGGATTGAAATTGATGCAGGAATGCTCAATCAGGCACGAGTTAAGCTCAGTGACTGGTTAAAAAAAGGACAGCTTGAACTGATTCATGGGGATATCCGTCGTTTTGAACTGAAACGGCAATTTGATTTTGCTTTCTTATCAGGGGAAGTTTTGGGTGAGATATCAGAAGTAGAGGATCGCTACCGCGCATTTCAATGTATCTCAACACATTTGAAACCTGGAGCACGTCTTTTAATTATTACTGATAATCCTGGTTATTATCTGCAAGGGGGATATCGTCGAACGATTACCCGTAGCCGTCAGTTACCTGATGGAAACCTTGTAAAAATGACTGAGGATCGAAGCTACGACCCGATCGGAATGTATCAGATGACAATACTGCAATATTTGGTCTCATCAAAGGAGA
>NZ_JAAHFV010000317.1:0-7469 GCF_010672755.1 Moorena sp. SIO1F2 | reverse complement strand
TCCCGAAAACAGCTTTACCACGGAATCTGTCAATGGTAAAGTGCCATCCACTAGTAATACGGTGGCTACAGATACAACAGATACAACGCAAAGCAATTCTATAGAGACTAATTCTACACAGACTAATACTATAGATACCAATACTACAGATACCAATACTACAGAGACTATTGAGGCTGAGACGACGGCTGAGTCGCAGACAGAATCACCAGCTCCGAAGACTCAGCCTACTGTTCATGGGCAGGGGAGCTTGAACCGATTACTGGATACTTTGTTTCCCTATAATCAATCTTTTAATAGTCCTAGCAAAGACACATAGTAGGTCTGAATTGGGTTAATGGGAGTCGGGAGTCGGGAGTCGGGAGTCGGGAGTCGGGAAAAAATGCTGTGGATAGGATTAGTATGGCGCTAGATAAACTAGATTTGCGATTTTGCGATTTTGCGTTCGCGTAGCGTGACCAAAGGTCAATCGCATAGTAGCTCCCCAGACCGATCCCTTGTTTGCGATCGCATAAAAATTCCGTAGACCGATCCCTTGTTTGCGATCGCTTAGCATGACCAAAGATCAATCCCATAGTGTGACTTTCGGTCAATCCCATAAAAATTCCCTAGACCCAGGCTAGGGTGAGGTTGGGTCATTTTTTAAGGCTTCTGGCACATTAATCGCTGTCTCCAACCCCTGCACGTTCTCCCACTTCGTGTCCTCATTCCAGGAAATGTTTTCGAGGTTTGCCCCGGTTAGGTTTGCCCCGGTTAGGTTTGCCCCGGTTAGGTTTGCCTGTCTGAAGTCTGCCTGTCTGAGGTCTGCCTTGATTAGGTTTGCCTTGATTAGGTTTGCCTTGATTAGGTTTGCCTTGATTAGGTTTGCCTTGATTAGGTTTGCCTCAATTAGGTTTGCGGAGCTGAGGTTTGCTTCGATTAGGTTTGCGGAGCTGAGATCTGCATCAATTAGGTTTGACTCAATTAGGTCTGCCTCGATTAGGTTTGCCTCAATTAGGTCTGTCTCGATTAGGTTTGCGAAGCTGAGGTCTGCTTTGATTAGGTTTGCGGAGCTAAGGTTGGCGGAGCTAAGGTTGGCGGAGCTGAGGTCTGCTTTGATTAGGTTTGCCTTGATTAGGTTTGCGGAGCTAAGGTTTGCGTCAATTAGGTTTACCCATCTGAGGTCTGCCAAACTGAGCAATCCCCCAATTGTTTTTAGAAAATTGTCAACCTCGACGCTATTGCTGTAGTTAATAATGCGAAGCAATCGCTTACTATCAAACCCTTCCGTGTCTGGTTTACCGCAGGGATGGAAAGAGATTTTATCCTTAAGTTCATCCTTTGTCTGGGCGTAACGGTGCAATTCTAGGAGCAAAATCATGGTATTGAGACCAGCAGCGATATCTACCTGTCGCTGACCTAACTCAACCCCATGCTTGCGCAATTTTTGACCCGTTTTCTGGGGTAGGGTTGTTTCCTCCAGGATGTCAATAAATTCCCCATTGCACCAGCGCCCATAGAAATCTTCCAAGCGCTCAAATAACTGCACCGGTCGAAAGTCATCACTAGTATCTAGCAGCGCCATCAAATAGTCCACAATTTCTGGTGTTAGTCTGCCGTAACCCAATAAATCGTAGATTTCCTCTGCCAGCTGATCGTTATCGATAGTAAATCCTCGACGCTTCTTACGGGGTTCTGTCCAGTCTTCCAGGCTTTCTTGCAACCGCAGAGCACACAAAAACTCACCAAAACTTTTATGGACAAACTCCACTGCTCCTTCTGTGACACCAGAACCAGACGCTGGTCGGAGGTAAAACGCTGCCAACGCATTTCTGAGGGGGTTTTCGCCAATGCGCTTTTGTGCCTTTTCCAGCAGTTCTCTGGCACCATCATCTTCTTTCAGGCGTTCCTCAATCATAGTGATAGAAGCCCATTCCCCACCGGCTTGGGTAACGCATAACCCGGCTTCGGTCAGAATCCGCCGCAAATCCTCAGTTTCTTGTTCAGTTATTTCAAAATGGAGGTCTTTGGGACGCTGCTTGGTCAGTACCCAGTCTAGAGCAGTTTGATAAATCAGAATTTTGGCATTAGTACTGCTAGCCCCCACAAACATTTGGTCTGTTAATTTACCATCCCGATGCATGGCTGCTAACAGGTACAGTAATAGGGGCTCTTGGGCTAATTCCTTTACTCGTTCTGGACAGTGTTGGGCTTGGAAAAACCTCTTAAATCCAGTGGCTTTATCCTGACCAACGAGGTTTCCCCAGTTCCTAAACCACTGCTGCTGGAGCGTCTCATCCATCAGCGCTATTTGCACCCGCTCCAGATTCCTGGGTGTAACAATGCCTTGCAAAGCCAACTCTCTGCCAGTCACTAAAAACCGATGTCCCAAGTTTGGGTTTTGCTGGCAGTTTTCTTGATAGTACCCCACCTTTTTGAGAAAATCTTCTATACCGCCAATGGTTCTCCCTTCCATCCGCAACTCATCAAAGCCATCCAGTAAGAACAAAAAGCGAGTATTGGGGTCAGTCAACCAGCCATCTTTCTTGGCAAAATCTGCCTGAACAGCTGCGCGGAGGGTATTCTCGATATTTTTCTCAAAGGTATGAATATCCCGCAGTCGAATTAATATAGGTGTCCAGATCGGATGTAAGTGCTGGCGCACCCAATCCGCCAACATCCGACAAAAGACTGTTTTCCCGCGCCCTGGTCCCCCTTGAATAAACATCACCTGACCATTTTTCTCAGGGTTAGTAAGCTGCTGTTTTGCCCAACTTTCTAAATTAACTGGGTTTGCCTGTTTTTTTACCTTGCCATTGGTGTCGAGTAACTGAGCCTTTAGGGGTACATAGATATCAGGAATTTTAAAGTCTTCACCCAGTACCTTCCAAAGTTGAAGTCTATTAGGGTCACTGGGATTAGGGGATATTTGCTCAGTTAGGTAGGTTTCAATGTTACCGTATTTGCGAGTTGGTGCTGTTTGCTGGGCTGCTGCTCTGTGCAGGCTGAAACTATTGACTATATCCTCTGGCTCGTATGAAAGTAGTGAGTCTATACAACCATAGGTGCCCCAAGCTACCCACCCAGTCACCAGGGGAATGATATTTGGATCCAGTCCTACTTGTTTGAGGTATTGGGATAATTGCTGATTTAAGGCTTGCCCTAACTTGGATTCAGGGAAGTAGTCCCATGCTTGATCAACTAGCGCCTGATCTAAGTTCAGTTCTCCAAGCTGGTCAATTTGCTGCTTGGCATCGTTATCGATATCGTTACCGGATACTCCAACACCAATTTTTACCTTTAGCCAGTCATTTTTGTGAACCAAGCTATCAAAGCTCATGATATAGGCTAGGGGAAACGCGATTCCTACCCATTGCTCCGGAGTTGGCTTGTTGTTGGTCTTGGCACGAAGCAGGTTTAGCCCTTTGCGGCTGAGTCCCACAAAGGATAACCCTGCCGCAACAGCAGCCGCTGGCGCAAGTGGAGTACCCAGCAAACCAAGAGCAATCATTAATTCTAAGCTAGCTTTAGAAACCTCTGCTCCAGCTTCAACGGTTTCTCCAGGGGTTCCTAATAACTCCCCGATGTCAGTGTTAAGAATTTGCCAAACTTGTTGAAATGTTACCACTATCTTAGTTTTGCAAAGTTACTGTGCTAGGTTTACACGAACCTAATATTTTAGTTGCAATTATAGCGATTGTGAATTGGAGTAGGGAGATGGGGAGATGGGGAGATGAGGAGATCGGGAGATGGGGAGATGGGGAGATGGGGAGATGGAGGTTTTATTAAAATTGTTGGCTAATTTCAAAATTTATTAATTCATTACTATTATCAATCTTATACTAATCAGGCAATTTGGCATTGTCAATTTTAGGGCTTTTGATCAAGTATTGACATGGATTTTTTATGTGACTATAATTCAAGCTAACTTTATTAGTTTAAAAGCGATTATCATAAATCATAATAATTTATCATAACCAAAAAATCCTGTTAACTATTTCTTGCTGTTCCCTGCTCCCTGTTCCCTATTATTTTATACATACTGAAGGAGGATACTTTCTGTGACTAATATTTATCACCAATTAGCTCTTGTGACTACTGCTGTCGCTTTAACCTCTGCTACTGTTGCAGTTTTACCGGCTGCTGCTGAGCAAATAATTAACCAAGAATTCAGTGGCGAACTTGAATTGTCGGATTTTCCTAGTTTTCTGCCAGAGCCTCCTCCCAAAACTAGAGATTACGAGGGGTTTGTTGAGTACAATCCTGAAGGAGAATTACTTTCTTGGTTTCTTGATGTAGAAGGTTTAGAGCAAGTCGGTTCTGATATTAACCTTGAACCTTTTCCTTCTCCGTTTCCTCTTCCTCCTAGAACCTTTGTTACTACCTTTAACGCTACCCCTGATAGTTGGATTATAGATATCGATTTTGGTAGGGCTTTTGATGCCGGGGCTTATATCCTTACCTGGAACAGAGAGTCAGGAATTACCTTTACTCTTGGCGGTTCCCTATTACCTCCAACTATCTATGTTGATCCGAATCCTAATTTTAGCGAAACCATCACCGAGGATCCTTCAAAGCCAGATGCAACTAGTGTACCTGAACCTGTGTCTGGATTGGCGCTACTGGGACTTAGTGCTTTAGGGGCTGGTTCTTTGTTTAGAAAAAAGGATAAATAATCAGGGATTATTGTTCAGTCGTATTTCAGAGTTATAGACTCTAAGTATAGAGCGAGTTAAGTCCATTATTATGGACTTTTTTTTGTGTTATAATCTATCAAATTCATTGTAATTATACTTGTAATGTATCCTAATAATTACAAAGACTGGCTAGATATTGCAAATGAACGGGCGGCAGATGCAGACGCTATACTCAAAAATAGAAGTCAATCAATTGGATCAGTTTATATGGCAGGCTATGCCATTGAATCTAGTCTCAAGGCTTTATTACGATCTAGAAATAAATCATTTCCGAAACATGGCAATCAGGGGCATAATCTACGGGGTTTATGGGAAGCAGCGGGATTTCGTCTCTCCGATATCCGTGACTCTACAGGTGCAAAGACATTTTTTATAGAAAACTGGGATACATCCCTACGTTATCAAATAACCTGTAATAGTAGCCTGACAATGGCGGAGTTGGTAGATGGAGCAAAGCAGTTAACAAACTTTATAAAGTTTAAAATTAGTCCTAAATCCGGGAGGCGCAGATGAACCATTCAGAAATCAAAGAGCGTATTCATCAAAATATGTCACGTGCAGCTTTAGATATTACAGAGCTGCGGGTTAAACCCGATCCGTTTCTAGGCTGGCGTATTGCTGTCATTTCCCTAGGATTTGATGGCAAATCCAAACAAGAACGTAAGAACATTGTTCTAGAGGGGCTAGAAGAATTGACAATTCAGTGGTTAGATTTGCTCACTCCTGAGGAGAAGGAGCAGGAATGGGCTGACTCTGTTCCCATTGATTCTACCCTGGAAAACGTACCCTTTTGGCCTGAAGCTCTGGCTCGCTCTCGCTCTGGCTCTAGTAATCCTGAAGCAATCCTATTTCCATCGGATCTAGACGAAGACCTTGACCGACCGATCGTTGCAACATTTTATTCCCTTAGAGGAGGAGTTGGTCGCTCAACTGCCCTGGCTTATACTGCCCGAATTCTTGCCAGTCGTGGACGCACTGTGCTCTGTGTTGACATGGATTTAGAAGCTCCAGGATTAGCGGCTTTGTTTGGAAAGGAAGACGAGATTAAGGATCAACAGGGGTTGGTATTTGTTTTACTAAGTTTGGAGCAAGGGGAAGAGCCTGACATCCGTAATCATATTCTGAGGGTTTCTGAAACTGATGAGATTTACTGTATTCCGGCAGGTTTGCCCAATGCCAATTATGCGCGTTTACTGAGCTTTATGGAACCTGGAGCTTGGTATCGGGAAGATAGAAATCCATTACGTGAACTGATTCAGATTTTAAGTAGTGATCGTCTTCCTTTCAAACCTGATGTCATTTTACTAGATGCTCGCACAGGAATGACTCCTCTCAATGGACCGCTCCTGTTTGACTTGGCTGATCTGGCAATTATTGTGTTCTTTCCTCATCCTCAAGCTCAAAGGGGTACGGGTGAACTGGTTCGTGCATTGCTTGCTGCTGAGACTAGACGAACTGAAACTGAACAGCGGCTTACTCCAGAGCCACGATTTATTGTGTCTCCAATTCCTGCTAGTAAAGCACCAGAAGTTGTGGAACGATATCAACATAGAGCTATTGAATGGATTGGAGAGTGGCTCTCTATTCTGAGGGATAAACAATCGAGATCAGAGCCGATTAAAGAATCAGATATTACACATTTTATTCCCTATCGAGAAGAGATTGCTACATCAGATAAAATCTTATCTAATCAAGAAACGTGGCGTGACTTTGAGCCGGTTGCTGAATGGTTAGAACGTTTTATCCCTACAGCTAGTGAAGAAGAGCTACCGGATAGTTTACCCGATAGTAAGGGGCAAATTTTACAGGAATTAGAATTTTCTGCAGGAACAGCAGAATACCAAGATAATTTTCTGGAAACCTTTGTAGAAACACAGTTAGTCAATCGCGCCCTTAAGCCTAACATAGTTCTAATCCGTGGTCGTAAAGGTACTGGTAAAACGGCTATTTTCCGCCGCCTCCTGGAAGATTCTAAGCAAGATTCCATTGTAGTGTTATCTCCCAGTCCTCTTAAAGGCGATCGCCCGTGGGTTATTAACTCTGAAGGTTTCAAGGCCATTGATGAGGCTTTAGAAACTACGGGAAAAAGCTGGCGTGACTTTTGGTTACTCCAGACTTGTCTTGCCTGTCACCTATCCTGGCGTGGAGAGAAGCCTCAACCAGATGACGCTGTCTCACAAGTTCTAGGAACTGATCCTACTAACGAATTAGAACTTGTCCGATGGTTTCAGAATTTACTACCACAATCTCAAATTGGTTTATTGGCAAGAGATTGGCTGACTCGTTTCGATGGTGCTGCACAATCTACTATTCTTCTTCTTTTCGATGGACTGGATACAGGATTTGGAAATACACAGGCAGATCGAGAAAGACGCACTAAAGCCATTGAAGGACTGCTTTCGTTGATTACTGACTTAGGGGACAATATGAAAAACTTAAAATTCAAAGTTCTATTGCGAGAAGATATCTGGCGTAGCCTTCGTTTCGATAATAAAAGTCACTTTTTCGGGCGATCTGTAGTCCTTGAATGGCGTGAGCGCTCAGATTTTTTTAAAGTTATAATTAAGCAAGCTCTGAAATCGGATAGATTTAAAGGACTTGTAGTAGACTCAATTCAGCAAGGTAGTTTGTTATCAAATTTGTCATCAAGTAGTGACGCCTTTAGTGACTATTTGAGTGAATCACAGGTCTTTGAAATTTGGAATCTTTTGGTTGGTGAGCGGATGAAAGGGGGTAAATCTGCCTTTACTCGGAACTGGGTCTGGAAGCGAATTGCTGATGGCAGTAACAACA
>NZ_JAAHFV010000316.1:0-7478 GCF_010672755.1 Moorena sp. SIO1F2 | reverse complement strand
CCCATCACCCCATCACCCCATCACCCCATCTCCCCATCACCCCATCTCCCCATCTCCCCATCTCCCCATCTCCCCACACCTCCCGACTCCCTAATTAAGGTAGTTCACTTATTCGCTTCAACCCAGCAGAGTCCTGGTCGTACTCGTCTAGGTCAACGGAAATCGGCTCAACATTCCAGATGTTCTGACCATACTCCCGAATCGTGCGGTCTGAAGAGAATTTGCCCATATTCGCCGCATTAATAATCGACATCCGAGTCCAGTGATGCTGATCCCGATAGGCTTGGCTTACTTGCTTCTGGGTATTCACATAGGACTGGTAGTCTGCCAAAAGCAGGTACTCATCGCCGTACAGTAGGGAATCCACAATTGGCTTAAACAGGTTAGGATTACGGGGATAGAAGTACCTAGAGCCAATCTGATCGATTACCTGCTTGAGCTCTTCATTGTTGTTATAGTATTCTTGCGGGTTATATCCCTCAGCCTTGAGAGCGTATACTTCCTCAGTAGTTAAACCAAACAGGAAGAAGTTGTCTGCTCCTGCTTCTTCTCGGATTTCAATATTAGCACCATCCAAGGTACCAATCGTTAACGCTCCATTCATGGCAAATTTCATATTGCCAGTTCCAGAGGCTTCCTTGCCAGCAGTGGAGATTTGCTCTGAAAGGTCGGCTGCTGGGTAAACCTGCTCTCCGAGGGAAACCGAAAAGCCTTCTAAGAAAACTACCTTGATGCGATCGCTTACATCAGGGTCATCATTGATCACCTCTGCTACTGAGTTAATCAACTTAATCACCAGTTTAGCCATGTAGTAACCCGGTGCTGCTTTGCCAGCGAAAATAAAGGTTCGGGGCAAGATATCGATAGAGGGATTTTCCTTGATCTGGTTGTAGAGAGTAATGATATGGAGTACATTCAGCAACTGACGCTTGTACTCGTGAATCCGCTTGACTTGGACATCAAACAGGGAATTAGGATCAACCTTAATACTGTTGTGCAGCAGAATATAATCCGCGAGGTTTTGCTTGTGCAGCTGCTTAATCTTGCGCCAGCGATCGCAAAACTCAGCATCATTAACAAACTGCTCTAACTGTTTGAACTGGTCTAGATTAGTAACCCAACCCTCTCCAATTTTCTCAGTAATCAGTTCCGACAATTGAGGATTACTCAGCAATAGCCACCGACGGGGTGTGACCCCATTGGTCATATTAATAAATTTATTTGGCCACAATTCATAGAAATCTCGGAGCACATCCTTCTTCAGCAATTCCGTGTGCAGTACTGCCACCCCATTAATAGCATGGCTACCTACGCAGGCTAAATGAGCCATCCGCACAGACTTATCAGGTCCTTCTTCAATCAAGGACATTCGTCTGAGCCGGTCATTATCACCTGGATACTTGGCACGCACATGATCCAAGAAGCGACGGTTGATTTCATAGATAATTTCTATATGCCTCGGTAATAGTTTCTCAAATAGGCTAACTGGCCAGCGTTCCAAAGCCTCTGCTAGCAAAGTATGATTAGTATAACCAAAGGTGTTCCTAGTGATATACCAAGCTCGATTCCAGCTCAATTTGTACTTATCCAAGAACAACCGCATCAGCTCCGCCACCCCAATCGATGGGTGAGTATCATTTAGCTGAATCGCAATTTTTTCATGGAACAGGTCAAAATTGCTATTAGTTCGTCGGTAATTATTAATAATATCCTGAAGAGAACAGCTAACAAAGAAATACTGCTGCTCTAGCCGTAGTTGCTTCCCTTGGGAAGTGTTATCATTGGGATAGAGAACTTTCGAGATATTCTCGGAATAGATCTTTTCAGTCACAGAGCCAGCATAGTCACCGCTGTCGAACACCTCAAAATCAAATTCCTCACTGGCACCAGCACGCCACAAACGCAGGGTATTGACCGTATTTTTCTTGTAACCAGGCACTGGTATATCGTAGGGAGTACCCAAAACCTGCCACTCCGGAACCCAACGCACCCGATAGCGCCCTTCATCATCCTTGTAGGATTCTGTCTTACCCCCGAAATTAACCTCAACCGTTAATTCTGGGCGTCGGATTTCCCAAGGGTTGCCGAAGCGTAGCCATTTGTCAGGACGTTCAACTTGAGCACCGTCAATGATCCGCTGGTCAAAGATACCGAATTCATAACGGATGCCGTACCCAACAGCAGGAATTTCTAAAGTTGCCAGGGAGTCCAGGAAACAAGCAGCCAAGCGTCCTAAACCGCCATTCCCTAGACCAGGCTCAGCTTCCAGGATTTTCAGGTCATCTAGCTCCAGCCCAGATTCGTGGAGAGCTTGGCTGAGCCGATCATATATTCCCAAGTTGAGCAAGTTATTAGTGAGCTGGCGACCCATCAAAAATTCTGCTGACAGGTAATATACCGTCTTAGCATTTTTTCTAGTATAGGTTTCTAAGGTTTTAATCCACCGCTGAAGTAGCCGGTCTCTTACCGTATAAGCCAGAGCCATATAGTAATCGTAGGGTGTAGCCAAAAACTGATTTTTACCCTGGATATAATAAAGATTATCAGCAAAGGCTCGCTTAAGGGTTTCCACCGACATACCTGTACGGTCATCTTCTACCTTAACCTTGATTTGTTGTGTGAGGTTGGTAGCTTCCTTCATAGTATGGCTCATCCTGACCAAAAACTTGTCACTCCATTATGAATTCTCTTTGGTGAGAGAGTAAGGATGGACGGTCATTGGTGAATTATCATTCTCTGTAGTAAAATCACCAATTTGTAACACACAGTTCCTACTTGAGTTGATTTTCCTGCAAAGACTGGATCAGAAACAGATTCAATGGGTCTTGACTAATCTCTTTCACATAAGACTCACTGAGATAGGAAGCATATTCAGGTTGTTTAGCAATATAGGTTTTGAAAAAAGCGGTACTAAGTGCCATCAGGTAAGGACGAGCGATCGCAGGATCTGGCCCAATCAATTCAGGTGGAACCGGTAAGACACCCTCTCCTTCCCCACCCAGGTAGGAAAAGTGAGTACCTGCTTCTGTCACCACTAGATAGTTTTCTGGGGTAGTTAGCCAGCTGAAAGGGGTAATTTGTTGTTCTACAGGTGGCGCAAAGATGTCTCTGATACTAGAGACCATCATGACCGGAACCTGAATTTGTGACATCCCGGCTTCACCAAAGATCGGGTTGCTGAGCGGATTAACAGCAATCACCGCTTTTACCCGTTCGTCTCCCAAATTATAGTCTTCTGGGGGTAGTTGAGTACCTCGACACTGGAGTAGCAGGGATACATCTAAGGATAAATTGTTCTGTCGAGCAGCATCACACTCACTAGTAAGCTGTTCAAAATTGAGCTTAGCTCCTCCTAGAGCAAGAACAGTATAGCCTCCGAAGGATTGACCAATTACTCCCACCTCTTCTAGATTGAGCCTACCAAACTTACTCGGGTCAGAATTAGCTTTAGCCGAAAGTTCATCTAACAAATACTTCACATCCAAAGGACGATGGATGATCGCAGTAGGATTGAGGGGAGTTGCGAAGCCAGCAAAGATTTGATTAATGCGTTCGGAACTAGTACCAATATGCTCCGGCACCGCCACCGCAAAACCGTAAGATGCTAAATGTTGCGCTAGATAGGCAAAGGTATTGCGGTCAGAAGCCAAACCATGGGAAATAACCAGAGTTGGAATCGAGCCTCTTATTGCTCCTTGGTCTGAAGACCTAGGTAGATAAATATCAACGGGAAACGAAGCTTGACGCTCAGAGTTATAAACTTCAAAGGTTTCTTTACGCCAACCTATTCCTCCAGAATTACTGAGATCTGATTGTGCTGAAAAATCAAACGATGTTGAGCCTTCTCCCTGTAGTTGTGCCTGATTTTGAATGGCACTAAAGACAACATTATTTCCTACAAATAGCCTTGATAGCTCATCAGTAACATCAGAAATTAGTTCCACATCCAGGTAAATAGTTTCTAGGTAAAACTTACGCAATACATTAATAACGCTCAAGCCTTCTGGATCAGCGGCTGCCGAAACTAAAGCACCCCGTAAGGGATAGAAACCATTGCGATTAAAATCTGCTTTTATTACATTCCCTAATCGGCGCAGTAAGGTTCTCCCCACCGGTAAGCGAGTGAACAAATAAACATATCTGGGAGAAATATTAAATCGACTATTTAGTAGAATCCGCAGTGCTGCTAATTGTGTTGGTGTAGCAAAGTTGGCATAATAGGCAAATTGCCTGGTCATTGTGCCATCTTTAGCAAAAATTTCCAAGTCTTCAATCCCAATATTAAATTGTCCAAAGGGAGAAACGAAGAAAGTAATTCGCTCTGCTCCTAGGGCAGGAATTGCACTGAATGTAGATACTAGACTCAAGCCTAGGGATAGGGAAAAGCGAGTTAACCACTGGCGCAGTGGGTTAGAATTAAAGGATTGGGTGCTCACTTTAGCGGCTCGGGAAAGACTAGGGGAGTTGGTAATAGTTAACGGAAAACCTGTGACAAGATCATTAAACATGTACAAAGCTCTCAAGACCAAAGTCAAACTGAACAACCAACACAAAACCCTGATGGCACAACATGCTGGTTATTCTAGATGGGTCTAAAACTGGGGACTAGGGCGTGTTTTCAAAGTTTTCCGCAAGATATTAGATCCCCCCCAGCCCCCCTTAATAAGGGGGGAGCCATACTCGCTCGTCCCCCTTTTTTTAGGGGGATAATGGGGTATCTCCGAGGGGGAGCCATACTCGCTCGTCCCCCTTTTTTTAGGGGGATAATGGGGTATCTCCGAGGGGGAGCCATACTCGCTCGTCCCCCTTTTTTTAGGGGGATAATGGGGTATCTCCGAGGGGGAGCCATACTCGCTCGTCCCCCTTTTTTTAGGGGGATAATGGGGTATCTCCGAGTTTGAAGACACGCCCTAGCCATTTAGCAATAAGCTTACCATAAATATCATTATACTAGTTATAGTGTTTATTGCATTTATGAGGTACGCTTATCAAGCTCAAAGTCCCCCTTTTTAAGGGGGATTTAGGGGGATCCATTTGTCCCTCATGGAAAAGAGAATTGCTATAACAACTAAAACAGATAAATCCTCGGATATAACAAGGTTAATAGTAATGGGTTTACGGGAAAGACTACTTCGGCGATTTCAAAAACAGGAAAAACCAGAGGAAAAACCAGAGGATATCCAATCCCTCGACTCCCTCGACCAGACCTTAGAACAACTCGACCAGACCTTAGAACAAAAACCCCCTGGGCGAATTCAGTCACTACTGAGCAAATTACCCAAACCAGGAACTCCTAAGGACACCTCAGTAACGGTAAGCAATCCAGAACCAAGCAATACTGACAAAGTTAGAGGTAACATTAGAGGGATACTCAGCAAATTTAAAAAATCTACCACTGACCAAGACATCCCCCAACTGTCCGAAAACTCAGAACCAAGCAATACTGACAAAGTTAGAGGCAAGATTAGAGGGATACTCAGCAAATTTAAAAAATCTACCACTGAACAAGACATCCCCCAACGGTCGGAAAACTCAGCACCAAGCAACCCTGGTAAGATTAGAACACTACTGGACAAATTACAAAAAAACATCTCCCCCAATGACATCCAGAAAATTGACCAGAGCCTGGATCAGATGAACCGGGGGAGGATAAAAGAAATATTTCACAAATTGCTCCAAAATACCAAGCCAGAAGACATCCAAAAAATTGACAAGAACTTAGAACGGATGAACCGGGGAGCAATTAAAGAAATTTGGCCGAAAATTCAAGCTTTAGCTAAAATGGTCCGGGATCCTAATGCCGCTTGGAAGGGAAAAGCGTTAGCGATCGCAGCCTTAATCTATTTAATATCCCCCTTTGATGCCGTGCCAGACCTAATTACCGTAGTTGGATTAGCCGATGATGCAGCCTTGATCATTGCCGTAGTTTCCACCCTAGCTCAGGAACTAGAAAATTATATGGAAAGACAGGCAGAAAAGATAGCGGAGATAGAAGTCCGCAAGTACAATCGGATTGTCAGAATCAGTTTAATCGGCAGCATTGCAGCAGCCATTCTCGCTATTTTGGTCAAATATATCCTAAGTCATACATCATGATTAACCTCTATTCCTTATACCGAATTACCGTATTTATTCTGACTACCTATGGCTTAATACAGCTAATCATTAATCTGCTCAAGTACAAGCCATACTATGAAAAAGTTCCAGGGTTTATGAAAAAATACTTTCTTGAGCACGGGAGCATAATTTTAGGTAAAAAGCTCAACGAAAGTCGTCATGATTTAATCATAAATGGCTTACTGTTGCTTGTATTAGTAATGTTAAACATTATTCTATGGATTTTTTAATGGATAGTAAATATGAGGATTATTAAGTTTTAGGGAGTAGGGAGTAGGGAGTAGGGAGTAGGGAGTAGGGAGTAGGTAATGGGCAAAAGGCAAATTACCGATTACCGATTACCGATTACCGATTACCGATTACCCACTAGTAGCTGACCGATAGTATGGGAAAAAACTCCCAATCACTAATGACAAATTAGTCAGTTTATAGTTATTCCCACGAATCTAAATCTAGAGCTTTGGAACCACCTCGCTCTAACTGAATCAATACGTTACCGAGTTGTGACCAAACTAGCCCACTAATAAATAAGGTCATAGGTATGGAAATTGAGTAACACAACCAATAGGGCAAGGCAAAAATTCCTAACCCAGAGGCTAGAAACAGGCAAATCCCAACAGCAATTCCCATAAATGGGAGAAGTAACTGGATTCCTTTAATTTCAGCCAGGGTTTGACTGGATTTGGTCTTATACCATTCCTGTACTTTTTCTTTGAGTGTAGCTTCAAAAGCTAGCCCACAGGTAATCCCAGCAAACAAACCAAAAATTAACAAAAAATAGGGTGGATCTGGCCAAAAATTATACACAAATAACTCCTAATCTTCATGCTTTTAGTGCCTGTGAAGATTATTACAAAAAATGATAGCAAAGGGAATAGGGAATAGGGAATAGGGAATAGGGAATAGGGAATAGGGAATAGGGAATAGGGAACAGGGAATAGGGAATAGGGAATAGGGAATAGGGAATCAAAAATTATCACAATCCTGTTTTATTCAATAGCTGTTCGCGTAGCGCATATGCTGATAGCTGAATGCTGATAGCTGAATGCTGATAGCTGAATGCTTACTATAATCTTATAGTTTCCTAAGGTGGGTTAAGCGCAGCATTGATTTTTTTCGGGCTGTAACCCACCAAATGCTATAACGTTTGGGAACTAGCGCTAATTACAATAACAACAAGTAGTGAATAGTCCGTAGTATGTAGTCATGATCAGGAATATCGTTGTCAGCCAGTTGGTCTGACACACTATCCATTGCTGTAGCCCGGCACGACCCGCCCGGCCGGCGTCTCCAAGAACGGCATCGCGGCGTAGGCCGCGTCTTCGACCAGCCCTTCGACACCGTCTCCAACGGCAAGGACA
>NZ_JAAHFV010000315.1:0-7521 GCF_010672755.1 Moorena sp. SIO1F2 | reverse complement strand
TCTACAACCAAGAAGAACTGATTAAAAGCACTGAAGATTCTGTGCAATGGAATGTAAAGGAACAAGATAGTGAAGTTGTTATTGAACTGGAGACAGTACCAGTGGGGGAAGTAGACGTTAGAGTAACGATCAATACAAATATGACATCGTCAGGATTGCTTTACCGACAAAGTGTTTCTGGGCAATTTGTACCTATCAAAACCGGACCCAATGATATGCTAGTATCGACTAGCACACAATTTAAACTTGCCTCTAGGATATACAAATATACCAAAGGGAGCTGGACACAAGGAGGACAATACTTAGCAAATATTTCCTCTAGTAGCCTGAAATTTGAGACGGACACTGGTTCAAAAGCGACGCCGGTGTTGTATCATGAATCATGATTATTTGCGTCTCGAACTCCAAGGTTAATCGATGCGTAAATTAACCACTACTCTAGGATAACGAAAAAATTGGGAGAGATATGGTTAATAACTTTCTCTTCTGGAAATTGTTGAGCATAACACAAAAACTTATCCCCTCCTCCGAAAAAATGATGTTACTGAATTGAAGTATTAATTTAGATCGTTTGATTTTGGTAAAGCCACCATTATCCCCCAACTTTGGGGGACTTTATTTTAGTTTTATGCCCGAGGATTGGGTGTCAGGGGGCACAATCATACCCAGAATCAGCAACGCCCTATAAAGCTTCCTGGGATTGCTCTTTTTCCAACCTTTCTTGCTCTACCTGTTGTTGAGCCATATCTCTGTGCTCAACAATTTCCAGATAAGTAGCAAAGCGCTCGACCTTAGGAGAATACAGTACCAATTCCGAGTCTACTAAGAGCTGATTTGTAAACAAAAAATTAAGAAGCTAATCTTCTTGTCATCAAACGAATTAATGAACCATATATCATTCCTGTACTCATCTGTGTATATAGTTCATAGTCTTTACTAAGCGCGTCTAAATCGATTTAACCAACCAAATGTTCTTTCTACAATCCATCGCTTTGGAAGAATTTCAAACTCTTTTGATTTCCTTTCTATCACTTCGACTCGAACAGAATCACCACATACCTGTTTGACGGCTTGAGCAAAATTCTTTCCTGAATAACCACAGGTCCACCCAGACCACTTCTAATAACTTCAGTTTCTCAAGTGCTTCAGACAAAATGACTACTGCTCCGAGCCTTTCAGAACCATTAGCTTCCGTTACTAATACCCCAATGAGTAATCCTTGAGAATCAACTACTATGTGACGTTTACGCCCTTTAACTTGTCTTGATGCAATAGCGAGTGGGGGAAACCACGGCAGTCGCTCATGGTTTGAAGTTACCGTAAGATAGTGGAGCCTTATTAAAAAATATTTAACCCTTTTCTGCATAACCTGCTAACTATAAAGGCTCCACTATCTAAGGTTTCGTCTCCGGGGGGGACCCCCAAGACCGCGCTGCCTCCCCAAGACCGCGCTGCATCGCTTTTTTACCACCATCAAAACCGCAGACTGCCCCCTTTTTTCCGTCGTCTTGACTGATTGAGAGTCCGCTATCCCAACGGTTGATTGTAATTCTCTACCTTGACCAAATCTGATTTGTGATCGTAACTGATCATGAATTTTCTGCCATATTCCTCGTCGCTGCCACTTCTGGAAATAACCATATACAGTGGTATAGGGAGGCAAGTCATGGGGTAACATTTCCCACTGACAACAAGTCCAATGAACATAAAAAACACCATTAAGTATCTCTGTTAAATCAACTGTTCTCGGATGTCCAAAGCCAATAGGTTCAGGTAGTAATGGTTTCAAAACCTCCCATTCTGTATCACTTAAATCACGTAGGATTTGGCTTTCTCGTCGGTGCGGCAATTTGAGGCAGACGTGTCATTGACCGAAATTCATTCAACCTCTGGTAGGTTATCATCTACTTATCTTAACTTTTTTATTTCTTTAGATTTTCTTTACGAATCAGCTCTAAGTCAAAGGTAATTCCTAAACGAGGACTAACCCAACCAAGCATCTGGGGGATGGGTTCTAAGGTTTCTGATGAACGCAACCAGCCTTTTAGTTTTGTTCGATTTGGATCAAAAAGATAGTACTCTTCTACTCCATGGGTCTGGTAAAACTTGAGTTTATCCTCTTCTAATTCTTTGATGGTGTTTGTGTGTGAGGCTATTTCAAAGGTCACCTGGGGATTAAGGTTATCTTCAACCCAGGTTTTGTAAGAAGGCCGATGCCCTTTTGGTCTACCGATAACTACCATGACATCGGGGGCTTGGTTGATTTTTGGTTGTCCTTGTACTGGATACCACAACAAATCCCCGGCGATAAACACATTGGGGTCATCTTTGAATCGAACTTCTAGGCCAAACTTAATGGTGGTAATTAGTTCAAATTGAAGGGTATTGTCCGCCAAGGGCTTGCCGTCACTTTCGGGATAAAAAATGTCATCGGTGGTGGGAGTTAGCTGCTGAACCATTGGAAAATTGTTACTTGAGCTGATAAGCCTATTGTAAGCGGTCAGCGGTCAGCGGTCAGTGGTCAGTCGTAGCACAGGCTTCGACGCTGTGAGGTAACCCATAAGCTGATAGCTGTTCGCGAAGCGTGCGCGTAGCGCATTAGCTAATAACTGATAGCTGTTCGCGAAGCGTGCGCGTAGCGCATTAGCTGATAACTGATAGCTGTTCGCGAAGCGTGCGCGTAGCGCATTAGCTGATATTGGGAGTGCTTTTGTAAATTGGATTCAACCTTATTCCCAAGAATTAGTTTAAGTAGCGATTAATTAGACCTAGTTATAGAAGATAAGAGATCAAGTCAACACCTCTCATCTTCTGATACAAAGAGGTTCCGGCGAAGCCGAAACCTCTTTTTTATTCATTTTCTAGCGGTTTTTATCCTAATGAGGTACACAGGATTTTTTCCCTGTTCCCTGTTCCCTGTTCCCTGTTCCCTAAAACCAGGAACTCTGTACCTCACAAAATTTAAAACCGCTATAGTCTAAACTCCAGTGCTCAATAAACTTGAATTAATCGAGGTGTCGATTTCTATCTCGATAGTCTTCCAGCTTAGGGAGAGAGCTACTTATTAGTCCAGCCTCTTTCATCCAATACTGAAAAGAATATGCAATCAAGGAATGAGCGTATGATGTTGGGTGTACATTATCCCAAAATGTCAATAGAAAGTTAAAAGACCCGTCTGTTGTTTTACTTGTATTATTCGAGGCGTAGGCTCTCCAGTCTGAATTTGTTATTCCTTCGGCAGTATAACCGCCTTGGAAACACTGTTTAGGTATTTGTATCCCACTACTTCCTGTAGATTGGATCTCGTAATACTCATTCTCGAATTGTGCGTCAAAAGAATCTCCTGTGAAGGGATTCTTATTCTCTAGGAGTGCATCGAAATCAGAAAATAGATCTATGTATACTATCTCCAAATATTTACCCCGTTCTTCTTTCAGAGAATCTATCTTAATTTTAAGCTTATTATTGTGAACATTGATTATGTTTGTTATAGCAGCAGAAAGATCTTCTCTTGTTTTCACCGAACCTTTACTGAAATCATAGCTTACAGTTGCTATTATGGGGGTTTTACCTACATTGGGTAGGTTTGGGATGATAAAATATTTTGCCCCTTTGTCATTTAGTTTTTTGATATTTTTGATTATGTTATCAGTCGCTCGATCTGAAACTTTTTCATAGCCTCCTACATCGTTAGGATATTCTATTAAATTAAAGAGTGTTTCTTCACTATCGAATTTCTCAAGATAGTCATTTGCTCCAATCCACAGGGTATAAGCTGTCTCTTCTGCTGCTGTTAAATCAATCTTTTTCCCACTCAGCCATCCATTATCAAGATAACGATTTATCGTTGTAGTCATACTGCCAGTAATAACATTGCGTCCCCCGGATTTTACGTAATCCAGAATCTCTTGAGGCTTGAAATCATTGATTAAATCAGACTTTGCTCCACCATAAGCCCAGTTGAACAGAGTAATTCCTGTTTCTTTAGACAGATATTCACTCCATGTTAGTCCATTCGTGAACCTGCCATACCAATAGGGATATTCGGGCATTAATTTAACCCAGTGCTTGAGATTCCCTGTATCAGAAAGACTGTCACCGAATATGACCATCTTTTTAATAGTCTGATTGCCTTCGTCTTTCTTGAAATGTATGGGATACTCATAGGGATTAAAAGCACTTGTAGCTGCAGAATATTCAAGCAATTTATAGCTTGGCTTGTCTTGATGCTTTTCAAAAATAGATTTTCTGCACCTTTCCTCTAACTCGGCTCTAGTCAATTCTGTTTCTACAAAAAAACTATCAACCAACTGACCACTCAGTTCCGTATATGAGGGAAACCAATCATGATACCCCTTGTCTATAGACCAAGTCCAGTTTCGCTTACCAGGATTTTGCCACATAAGTGATGGATTATCCTCTTGATACTTGGGTTGAGAATCATAAAAGTATGCTGCTACATAGTAATCCGTCATTTGATTTACTCCTAAACATTGTTTCTTGTTAATTTGTCCTATTGGGACTTTAGCATAAATTAAGCCCAAATCAAACCTAAAAGGGAGTGGGAGAACCTGGTTGACTGAGAAAAGGTAAGCATTCAGCCGTTGGCCGTCAGTGGTCAGCGGTCAGCCGTCACTTCCACCGTTGCGTTGGAATTACCCGAGCAAAAACCAACATCCCCATTCAAACGCGATCGCATAAGCGCGGAAGCTGAGGCCATAGGCCAATCGCCTTTGGCTGCCCGTAGCTGATCCCTAAGCAAAACTTTTCCATGGAAACCAGATTTATTTTAAGCTGACAACTGACAGCTGACAACTGACGGCACCTCAAGTAGCGTGCCCGTAGCGCATATGCTTACTTTTTGATTACTCTGCTTTTTTCCAGGTACATGGATTTAAAATTTAATAGTCAAAGCCCCCCAGGAAAAGCCAGCAGCGCTACTTGCTAGCACTACCAAATTCCCTGGTTTAATCTTACCCTCTTCTCTACTTTTGCAGAGGCCAAGTAACGTATCACTAGCCCCTAAGTTTCCATGTTCAGGAAGAGAGATAAATGTTTGTTCTAGGGTCAAGCCCAACCAGGAAAAAATATTTATTAATACGCTTTTTTTTCCTTGATTAGTAAAGATTAAATCTACATCATTGATAGTGTATGAGCTTTTTTTTAGGGATTTAAAAATTACTTTTTTATAATTCTCCAGGTAAACTTCTGAAATAATTTTGTCTAGCTTTTCACGGTCATAAACTTGCATATAATTTAAGCTTTGGTCTACATTGTCAGAATGAAAAGGTAGCCTAGTTCCCCCTAGTGGAATTTTAAGACAGTCCACAGCTTCTGAATCAGTAACCGCGTGATAAGCCAAAATTTGGTTACTAGTTTCTCCTTTCTTCAGAATGGCAGCAGTAGCACCATCGGCAAACATAAATGTGGATAAACTATCTTGATTAGAGTAGTCCACAAGACTTGATAATCTGTCACTACAAACAACTAACCCATAGGTAAACTCAGTGTTTGCTATTAACATATTACGGCATATATCTATCCCTAGATTGCCGCTATTACAGAAGTTTCTGACCTCAAAAGCAAAAGCTTGATCAGCTCCTATTTCAGATTGGATCTTAGCAGCCGGTGACCATAGTCGATAATCATAATCCCCTACACCACAGTAAACAATAAGATCGATATCACTAGCTCTAATCCCGGCATTATCTATAGCAGACAATGCCGCTTTGGTCCCCATTTCTGAGGGTTGCTCATCATCAGTGACTACGCACTTTTGAAAGATGCCGATTTTTTCAATAAAGACATTTTCCGGAGTATTAGAAAGCTGGGACATTTCCAAACTAGTCATTCTTCCAGTTGGTAAATAGTAACCAAGAGAAGTAATACCGATTGACTGATGACTCATCTCTATATTCTCTATTCCCATAAGTGTTGAATCCAGTAATACAAGTTTACCAAAATGGCTGATGTTTTTCTATCGTTGTTGTCAAGCAAAGCAGCACTTTTCCCTGCTCCGAAGTCATAATAGGAAATAGGGAGTCGGGAGTCGGGAGTCGGGAGTCGGGAGTCGGGAGTCGGGAGTCGGTAAGTTTACTTTAAATCATTTACTATGATAAACACTTCTTGTCAATAAACTGGAAATAATTATTAATAAACCCTGCTTTATTGTGTTTATTAACATACAGACTGTTATCGACAGACATCCAGGGATAGGTTGTCGTAGCTGAAGCCAACTTTGACCGTTGCGTTGGAATTACCCCAGCAAAAACCAACATCCCCATTCAAACGCGATCGCATAAGCGCGGAAGCTGAGGCCATAGGCCAATCGCATTTGGCTGCCCGTAGCGCATCGCTAAGCAAAACTTTTCCCCAGATTTATTTTAAGCTGACAACTGACAGCTGTCAGCATTCAGCTGTTCGCGTAGCGTGCGCGTAGCGCATATGCTTACGTTTTACTCAAACAGCCCTGCTCCCTACTCCTTACTCCCTACTCCCTACTCCCTACTCCCTGCTCCCTGCTCCCTAAAAAATGTACCTCACCCAATTTAAAACTGCTATAACTAATAACTAATAACTTGATTACAAACCCATTAGGAAACAGTAGAAAAGTTATGAGTGCTCCCACTAGTAACAGACAGAAAACTATTCCAGTCCTAGAAAATGGATATCTGCTATCTCGTGGAGAATTTGAGCGGCGTTATCAAGCCATGCCCCATCTCAAAAAAGCAGAACTAATTGAAGGAATTGTTTATATGGGATCACCCTTACGGTTTGAATCCCAGGCTGAGCCCCATGCTAATTTACTCGTTTGGTTGGGCAACTATAAAATAGCGACTCCTGGTGTAAGATTAGGTGATAACCCTACAGTGCGGCTGGATCTTGATAATGAACCCCAACCTGATGTGGTTTTACTAATTGATAGCAATTGTGGTGGCCAAAGTCGCCTGGACGATGATGGTTATATTGAGGGCGCACCAGAACTAGTGGCAGAAATTGCAGCAAGTACTGCTTCTATTGACCTCCGAGATAAAAAACGAGTTTATCGTCGCAATGGAGTAAAAGAATATCTGGTTTGGCAGGTAATTGACCAGCGTTTTGATTGGTTTTCTTGGCAAGAGGGAGACTATGTTTCGCTTGTAGCTGATCAAGAAGGAATTATCCGCAGCCAATTTTTTCCGGGATTATGGTTAGCAGTTTCGGCACTTTTGGCGGAAGATATGGTGAAGGTGATGGCAACCTTGCAAGCTGGCTTGGCCAGTAAGGAACATCAATAGTTTTTGCAGCAGTTGGCAAGTTTTTCTTAATTAATTGTGGTGATTTAGTACTTTAGCAAAGGGAACAGGGAGCAGGGAACAGGGAACAGGGAATAGGGAACAGGGAACAGTTGAGAATAATTGACGCCAACACTATCAGAAAAATACTTTGGCAAGAGATATATTAATGAATTGTGATAATTTTTAATCCGAAGTTCCCTACTCCCTACTCCCTACTCCCTACTCCCTACTCCCTACTCCCTAC
>NZ_JAAHFV010000314.1:0-7538 GCF_010672755.1 Moorena sp. SIO1F2 | reverse complement strand
TCCTTAATCAATTTCAAGAATTCTTGTTCCCTGCTCCTGTTCTCTCCCCATCACCCCATCTCCCCATCACCCCATCTCCCCATCTCCCCATCTCCCCATCTCCCCATCTCCCCATCACCCCATCTCCCCATCTCCCCACACTCCCTACTCCCTACTCCCTACTCCCTAATTTCTTAAGACTCCGATACGCTTCAGTCAATGACGTCAAATAAGGTTTAAGGCGACGATCCACGAATTGAAGCATCGGTTGGTTACTCTCCCCCACGGCACAGGTATAGTAAGGAATATCGCTATCGAGTTGAGCCATGATAGACTCTGCAACCAGCATGGCACCACGGCCACGCCGTTGGAACCGTCGCACCACAAACATCGAGGTATAGCGGATAGTATCGGGGCCAACCCGGTGGTTCACCATCCAACCCACAACCTCTCCTTGATAGAGCAAACCCAAACTGTTGAGGGGTTCTAGTTTTGAGGGTTCCAGAAACGGAGACAAGGATTCAGGATACCAAACCTTTTGCTTTTGCCGTTGGTGAATCCGTTCCTCCTGGGCTGGGGTTAGCTCTGCCCAAGGAAACAGGGTGAAATCTTTCGGGAAACGATAGTGGTGGATCCAGGGGGCTTGGGCAATATGTTCGCTATCAGATTTTGCCAAAATTAGGGAAATTTTAGGAGTTTCCCATCCCAATCTTTCCAGCAAGGGTTCTAAGGCAACGGTGGTGAGTTCTGTGGCTTGGTAGGATAGCTCCATTTGGCTACAACCCAGTTCCCGGACGTGGCCTTCCAGATGGGTGATTAACCCGCTGGCAACCCCCTGTCTGCGGTTTTCTGGGTGGACGAACAGGGAAAGAATGACCCCACTAGTGGTGTCGGTTTTGGGGTCTTTGCGCAGTTCCGCCACCAGCAAGCCCACCATTTCATCATTTTCTACTGCTGCTAAACCCAGCAGTTCCCCGAGAGGGCTGGCACCTTGCCAGTGGCTAGCAATGCTGGGGCAGGTGTAGTCATCGTATTCTAAGGAGGCAGCAGCATCAAAGTTTTCGAGCCACTGATAGGTAATTTGGGGGGAGTAGGTGGTAGTCACTGGCTTTGGGGAATTGGGAATCGGGAATCGGGAATCGGGAATCGGGAGTCGGGAATCGGGAGTCGGGAATCGGGAATCGGGAATCGGGAATCGGGAATCGGGAATCGGAACCCACCCCTAACCCCTCCCAGGAGGGGAACGGGAATCGGGAATCGGGAAATTAATCGTAGGGTGGGCAGTGGCTGTTGCCTGAAATTGGCTAGCAGCCGTGAAGCTATGATCAGCCACTGCCCACCAGACAGGAACTTTTTTTAACTCTATCTGTCATGCAGCCAGCAAATGCGATCGCTTCCATTTTCAGATGGGGAGATGGGGAGGAATCGTAGATGAATCGTAGGGTGGGCAGTGGCTGTTGCCTGAAATTGGCTAGCAGCCGTGAAGCTATGATCAGCCACTGCCCACCAGACAGGAACTTTTTTTAACTCTATCTGTCATGCAGCCAGCAAATGCGATCGCTTCCATTTTCAGATGGGGAGATGGGGAGGAATCGTAGGGTGGGCAGTGGCTGTTGCCTGAAATTGGCCAGCAGCCGTGAAGCTATGATCAGCCACTGCCCACCAGACAGGAACTTTTTTTACTCTCTGTGTCATGCAGCCAGCAAATGCGATCGCTTCCATCTTCATGATGCATCTAAATTATTACTCTTTTACCCAGTGGGTGGAATGGACATCTTGTTGTGGAACAGGCATCTTGCCTGTTTCCTGCCTTGGAACCGGCATCTTGCCGGTTATCAATATTCCCAGGCAGGCAGGATGCCCACCCCACTCCTATTCATGCCGCCTCTCATATCAAGGCTTCTGCCAACGCTATAAACCCAAGAAGAAGCCTGCTCCACAATGCCACTGGGGTAGCAAGCTTCTCTCAAGTCAGCCCTCAGTTTCGAGTGCGACTCTACCTTCTGGGACGGGCTGCCCGCCAAGCACGCCCGTGCCAGGTAACCGAAAACGAGTTAGTGGCACAGGTAGCTCGCAAATTTATCCAGGCAAATCGTGCGCCATCCGAGACCAAAAAGGGGTTTTGACATTTTGATCGGATAGTGGTAAATTAAGGGCACTACTCGGCGTCGTCGCCCGCAAAAGGACGTCCTTTCATTGGATTTACTTCTGACGCTCCACAGTACTGGGAGAGGGACTCGGAGACTGACTCCTCATTTTGCCTTGCTACCCCGTTACGGGACACAGGAGCAGTCTGTTTGGGTAGGAGTTTTTTCTTGGGCATGGTTTCATCTCCATAGAATTAAACTTTCTGTGGTTTAGCTTATTGAGTTGGCTGTGCCTGTGTCAATAGGTTTTTTCTTACGTTTTGTTACGTGGGGAGTGGGGAGATGGGGAGATGGGGAGATGGGGAGATAGGGAGATAGGGAGATAGGGAGATAGGGAGATGGGGAGATAGGGATAATCGTAGGGTGGGCAGTGGCTAGCAACGGAATTAGCCAGAGCCGTGAATATATCATCAGCCACTGCCCACCAACCAGGAACTACTTTTTTTAGAGATGGGGAGATGGGTTAATGGGGATAATCGTAGGGTGGGCAGTGGCTAGCAACGGAATTAGCAAACAGCCTAGTGAATAATCAGCCACTGCCCACCAACCAGGAACTACTTTTTTTAGAGATGGGGTGATGGGGTGATGGGGAGTTTGATTAGAATGTGTAGTGTGGGCTATGGGCATAATCTGATAGCACCTCAAGTAGCGTGCGCGTAGCGCATTAGCTGATAGCTTACCTATAATCAGGCATACCATTACGTAAACGAACGAGTAAACTTGTGATGGAAAATAAAGTAATCGATGTCAGTGGTCTAAGTCCAAAACAGATTGCTATCATTACAGAAATTGTTGAGACTTTTAAGTTAGTTGCTCAACAAACTAATTTGACCCAAGATTATCGACAAGCTGAAACTCCCACAAAATCTTTAAATCTTGCCGAGAGAATCAAACAACGTTTTGCTCATTTAGCAGATGTAGAAATTCCAGAAATTACCAGAGATAAAATGCGTACTCCTCCTCAATTTGATCAATGATCATTTTAGATACTAATGTCATTTCCGAGTTAATGAAAGGTAATAACTGTTCATTCAGTGTCTCTAACTGGACATCTCAACAACTTATAACAAACTTATATACTACTACCATTACTCAAGCCGAAATTCTGTATGGTATTGCTATTTTACCACAAGGGAAAAGACAATATGAACTGCAAAAAGCGGCTAACTTAATGTTTACAGAAGACTTCTCAGGGCGTATTCTTTCCTTTGACCAAAAAGCGGCTGTAAGTTTTGCATTAATTGCATCGGAAAGAAGAAAAATAGGACAACCAATTTCTCAAGCCGATGCTCAAATTGCAGCTATTTGTTTAATCCATAATGCTACCCTTGCGACTCGTAATGTTGATGATTTTAAAAACTGTAATATTGCCATTACCAATCCCTGGGACTATCGAGTAATATCAGGTCCGGAGAATTAGTTAGAAAAAACTTTATGCCTTGAAACCTTACTCCTTTACTTCTGCCTTCTGCCTTCTGCCTTCTGCCTTGCTTTTGCGCCTAGTATAAGTATTCAACCGGAGATGATATTACATATATTCTACCAAATCTTCTAATGGTTCATCAAAATCATCTGACATAATGATTTGACCTGCCCAACTACCATAACCGTGAGTGGTTCCTATCTTTTCGTGATCAGATTGTGTATTATTTGGATAGTTTTCTCGTAAATAGTCTGCATAATGCAATAGTTCCCTCTTGAGATGTTCAGGCAGACTAATAACGACTTTCCATAAGGCTAACTGAGTATTCATAACGTTTATTTTAACCAGTAACGTAGGGAGTCGGGAATCGGGAATCGGGAATCGGGAATAGTAGAATCGTAGGGTGGGCAGTGGCAAGAATCGCGAAATCGGCAAGGTTGGTGAAGAGCTGATCAGCCACTGCCCACCAGAGGCGGAAGTATTTTTTTTAGTCTATCTGTCAAGGATTGGCAAATGCGATCGCTTCTACTCAAGAATGGTAGGGTGGGCAGTGGCAAGAATCGCGAAATTGGCAAGGTTGGTGAAGAGCTGATCAGCCACTGCCCACCAGAGGCGGAAGTATTGTTTTTACTCTATTATCGTAAAGCATGCTTCAGATGCGATCGCTCTCTACTTCAGGATCCATCTAATTATTGCTGTTTGACCCAGTGGGTGGAATTGGCATCGAATGTAGAATGGGCATCTTGCCCGTTTCCCAATGCCATGGAACGGGCATCCAATGTGGAATGGGAATCGAATGTGGAACCGGCATCTTGCCGGTTACAATTCTCAGCATCCAATGTGGAACCGGCATCTTGCCGGTTACAATTCTCAGCATCGAACGTGGAACCGGCATCTTGCCGGTTACAATTCTCAGCATCGAACGTGGAACCGGCATCTTGCCCGTTCCAATTGTCAGAAAATCAGGGCTAGCCCGTCACGCAACTACTCAGCATCGCCGCCCGCAAAAGGAACACCCCTCGGTAACCCCCTGCCGCCGCCTGCACCAGCCGGTGCGATCGCATTAGCATCTGCTGTTGAAGCATTCGTCACAGTTTCACGCTGAACAGGAGCAGCTTGAAGGGGAGTGAGTTTCTTCGTTTTCATTATTTTCACCCAGAATCAATTATTCTGAATTTATTCTACCCTTTCTTGAGATGTCAACCTAGGATATAGCGGTTCTTAATTTTGTGAGGTACAGAGTTCTCGGTTTTAGGGAACAGGGAATAGTAAATAGAGAATCGGGAATCGGGAATCGGGAATCGGGAATCGGGAATCGGGTAACAATTATGTGTACCTCATTAGACCGGAAAGAATATAGCAATTTGCAGATACTTTAATTATTAAAATTGCGCAAAAAACCTAATTTAAACTTATAAAAATAACTTATTTTGGAGGCCAATTGCTCTATTGACTGTTCCCTGTTCCCTATTCCCTGTTCCCTGTTCCCTAAAAAACCATAACTATGTACTTAAACAACTCGCCAACCGTTATGGAAACCAATCATCATCCAAAGCTTGTGTGAAATCAATTTCCGCTTCTGGGGGAAGTGTAAACAGTTTAGAAACGGATTTTACAGCACTGGTATAGGCTTTGTCGTAGAAATTTTCCAGTTGATTACGAAGGCTAGGGCTATCCTCAATAATAGTTTTAATTTGGGTGCGAAAGTTAACAACTTCAGCTGCCCAATGATTCCTATTTCGTTCTTGTTCATATTTCCAATAAGCCAGTTTCAGCAGGTGTTCTAAAAGACGGGTTAAAAGACTCAATAATGCTCGCTTTTCACTTTTACCCATGCTTTCAATTTCTTCAATTAAATTCTCCCAGTCCACCTCACTAAAATTACGATTTCGGAGATTTTCTACGGTTTCCTGTATCCATTGATAGTAGTCAGTGTCATAGGATGTGTATGGTTTCATGATTTTAGATACTAATGTTATTTCTTTAGGGAACAGAGAACAGGGAATCGGGAATCGGGAATCGGGAATCGGGAATCGGGAATCGGGAATCGGGAATAGCGATCGCTGCATCAAGAGAGGGAATCAACGTTAAATAAGACTGTAAATCATAACTGCGATAAACGCTATAAAATCAAAAAATATTTGGCACTCCTTCCTAAGGTTACCTGTTCCCTATTCCCTGTTACCTATTCCCTTTTCCCATCAATTCTGTATAATTTAGTAGCAAACAAATTTTATGATTGTTTTATGAACATAGGGATTTTATACACAGGGGGCACCATTGGTTCTGTGCAGGGACCCGATGGGCTGTATCCACTAGATACCGTTGGTTTCCAAAAGGCGTTTGATGAGAATATTTTGCCGATAATTCAAAGTCAATATCCCGATTGTACCATTGGCTATATTGATATCGGGTTTGGTCCCAATAACAGCACTCTCGACAGTACCAACTTGCAGCCCCAAGACTGGTGTACGATAGCGATGGCAATCCTGGAAGCCTACGATAGCTATGAGTCTTTTATTGTGCTCCATGGCACGGACACCATGGCTTGGACCGCTTCCATACTGTCGTTTTTGATGACGGGGTTAGATAGCGATGGCAACTATAACGCTTTGTTGAGCAAGCCGTTGGTTGTGACTGGCTCCCAACTGCCACTATTTGTAGAGAAAGCCGACTCCTCCTATACTGTACGCTTCAACACCGATGCACTCCAAAACGTCTGTGGTGCCGTAACCTCCTGTTGTGAAGGTGTACCGGAAGTTTGTCTGTACTTTGATTCCACCTTAATGAGGGGCAATCGCACGGTCAAGACCAACGCCAGTGAGTTCAAAGCCTTCTCCACTCCCAACTATCCCAATATTGGGGAATATGGCTTAGACTTTGACGTGGACAACAAAGTCGTGCGCCCCTTGCCCACAGACCCCTCCCTGGCACTCTCTGTCAAGGGGGAGCCTGCTTATGACGCTTTATCAGCTCAACTGACCTACATTAACGATAATATTAACAGCATTACCATTCTTCCCTTTGCCGCTTTCCCCGCCTATTATGATGTCTCTGCTGACCCCAATACCAGCGTACTTGGGGATATGCTGGCGGCCTGTATTAATCAGGGAGTCGATGGTTTAATTCTGGAGTCTTATGGGGCAGGTAATTTCCCGTCTGGCAATCCAGACACTCCTGAGAATGGGGCGATTTACAAAGTTCTCGACGAAGCTGATAACAATGGTACCGTGATTGTTGACTGTACACAAGTTCTCAGCGGGATTGTCAATTCCCAGACTTATGCAGCAGGTTCATGGCTGAGTCAGGTAGGAGCAGTTGGTGCCTATGATATGACCCCAATTGCCGCTGCCACCAAGCTTACCTACTTAAAGCTGTTAGCTAAATACTATAACTGGGATCAATACAAGATTAAAGAACTGATGATGACTAATCTCGTGGGCGAGATTATGGATGTCAACGTTCTCGATGCCAGAGGAGAAGGCTTCTTAGCGCCGGGAGAGACAATTATGGCTCTTGATGGCACTGCCATTTTGACCAACGAGCCCGGACAGGGTCCAGTCTTAACTGGCACTAGCTTAGAAGAGCCTTTCGTGTTCCTTGAGGATCCCAGCTCTGCCAAGTTGCCTGGTCAATTGCATATGCAAGAAGACGGTCAATTAATCTTCTATGACCGGGACAACCAAGCCGTTTATCAGGCCGGGGGCGAACCAGATCCTGACACCCGCTCATCCAAGCTGATCCTAGAAGGTGAAACTACTGATGGTGGCACCAAGCTTTATATCGAGAATTACGGCAAAGAGCCCTTCTATATTTATCCCGAACAGTCCGATGCTAAGGGCAAGAATAAATCCCAGGGTAAGGGCAAGCATAAATCCCAGGGTAAGGGTAAGAAGAAATAATATCAAGTCCGGTTGAATACCCATAATTAACAGTAGGGTGGGGAGATGGGGAGATGGGGAGATGGGGGAGATTTTGATTAAGGGTAA